>JBCDCH010000086.1 GCA_039182125.1 Planctomycetota bacterium | reverse complement strand
CGAGCCAGGCGAGTTGCTCGAAACCGTTGGCCTCGGTGCGCAGGAAGCCGGCGAACTTCGGTGTGCTGTCGCCGACCGCCTCGGCTCGGTAGTGGAACTCGCCTTCCAATACATCGCCGCGTTGCTGCTCATGCCGTTTCTGCTTGGTCCTCGGACCGCCTCGGCGGACATCGTCATCGATGTAAGCGATGCCAACGATCTCAAACTCGTCCGCAACGCCGACGAACTCGCATCGTCCCGAGTCGTCGCCGTGCAAGGTCAGCCGTTCGACAACGCCATTCGCGTTCATGTTTTCGAGGCGACTGACCCGCCCTGGGCGGTGCAGGTCTTCTCGCCAAACATCGATGTGGCGGTGAAACGTGGCGATGTATTGGAAGGCGAGTTCCACTACCGAGCCGAGGCGGTCGGCGACAGCACACCGAAGTTCGCCGGCTTCCTGCGCACCGAGGCCAACGGTTTCGAGCAACTCGCCTGGCTCGGTGCCGATCCGACCGAGGATTGGAACAAGATCATGTTCCGGATCGTGGCCGAACGCGACTTCGAACCCGGCGAGATCGCGGTCAACTTCCACCTCGGCGTCGCCGCGCAAATCGTCGAACTCGGCGGACTGACCATCGACCACCAACCCATCGCGGGTGATGCGGAAGGAAGCGGTACCGACAAACCCGAGCCCCCCATCTCCGACAAAGCGGACGAAGAACTCGAGGCACTGGTTGGCGATGCCCCGATGGTGATTGCTGGTAACGGAGCCGAAGCGCTCAACGGCCCCGGTGCGTCTCCCGACGCGTCACTCAGCATCGTCGATGTCGAAGGGCAGGCGTTTACGAAGGCGTTGCGTGTCGCTGTCGCCGGTCCGATCGATCCGATTTGGGACGCGCAGATCGCTTCACCCAACAGTACCGCAGCAATCAACGCCGGCGATGTGCTCTTCGGCTATTTCGACATCCGCGCCGACTCGGAGAACGGCAAGGTCGTCGGTTGGCTTCAGGCCAACGACGACGGCTGGGAAGGTCTCCACAATATGGACTTCGCCCCGGATACCGAGTGGACCCGCCACTACTTCGCCGTGACCGTCAAGCGCGACTACCCGGCCGACGCGATTAATCTCACCTTCCAACTCGGCACGGTCGCCCAAACCGTCGATGTTGCCAACATCGTCATCTGGAACCTCGGCCCCGACGCCGACATCGACGCCTTGCCGAAGACGAAGTAACCGAAAACAACTCGCCCATCTCCGCGACGAGACAAGGCGATGTCACCTCGCGGCATCGACATCGTCACGGGTCGGGAAACTGGTTTGCGTGCCATGTCCGAGGACGCTCAGGGTCGCGACGTGGCAGGCGTGCCGGGCGGCTTCGGGGGCTGAGTGACCGGCGGCGTGGTAGTAGGAGAAGCTACCGACGAACGCGTCGCCCGCGCCGGTCGTGTCGACCGCTTCGACTTTCTTTGCCTCGACGAATGCCGGCTCGGCGTCGCCTTCGAGCACCAACGCGCCGCGGCTGCCGAGCGTGAGGATCACCGTCACAGGGCCGCGTTGCTGCAACGCACGCGCCGCGGCGACGGCTTGGTCGTTGGTGTCCACCGGCATGCCGGTCAGTTCCGCGGCCTCGGTTTCGTTGGGGATGAAGATGTCGACGAGCGCGAGCAGGTCGTCGCCGATCGGCGCGGCCGGAGCTGGGTTGAGAATCGTCGTCGTCCCTGCAGCGCGGGCGAGTTTGAACGCTTCGACCGTCGCGGCGATGGGCGTTTCGAGTTGGCAGATCACCGCATCCGCCGCAGCGATCTCGTCGCCGGCCGCTCGGACCTTGGCTTCGTCGAGCAGCTCGTTGGCCCCGGGGACGATGACAATCGAGTTCTGCCCCGTGGTCGTGTCCACGCTGATCGGCGCGACGCCGGACGCGATCCCCTTGGCGATGTGAACGTGCGTGGTATCACAGCCCTGGTCGGCGAAGTTCTGCTTGGTTTGCGGGCCGAACACGTCGTCGCCGAGCACGGTAACCACGTGGACCTGCGCACCGAGCCTCGCAGCCATGACGGCCTGATTCGCGCCCTTGCCGCCGCAACCGACATTGAAATCACTGCCAGCGAGTGTCTCACCGGGCGCGGGCAGCTTCGGCACGTACGCGATCAGGTCGACCATGCTGCTGCCGACCATGACGATGTTCGGCGTCTTCATTGGACCTTCTCCGGCGGCTGAACGGGCGTGCCGTCCTTCACGACGATGAACTCGCTCTCGCAGTACAGATGAACGCGAACCGAGCAGAAGCTGTCGGCGTCGTCGCCAGCGACCTTGGCGGTGTGGGTCGCGAAGCTCGCCTCCATCTCGGCGCGGCTGTTCCACCACAGTTCGGCCGTCCCGTCGTACGGCGGCTCGCCGTTTTCATCCGGCTCGATACCCTCGAACGTGTCGACGAAGTTGATGCGATACTCGCGGCAGTCCGGCAGGATGCCCGAGAGCTTGGTGTGCTCGTAAACCCAGCGGTGACGAAAGTCTTCGACGCTGATACCAGGTGCCCGCTTGAGCAAGGCGACGCATTTGATCATGGTGCTCCTCGTTCGTTCGGCGCGAGTGTCCTAGGCGAGGGCGGTCCAGTCAAACACGGCCGTCATTAGCCCGCGTTTTCGATCGCGCAGCGCGGCGTAAGCGTCGTTGGCATCGGTCGGCGAGAACGCGGCACCCCTCAGCACCGGTCCGACGTTGACAGCGCCGCGTGCCAGGAGTCGCAGCACCTCGGCAACGTCGAGGTTGTCGGTGTAGCGCGGGAACTGCACGGTCAACTCGCGATGGAACGCGGGGAAGTACGGGATCGGCATGTCGCCGTTGTAGCTGCCGAGCATGACGTAGCGGGCGTGGCCGCGATCGCCGTCGGACCAGCCGAGCTCGCGGACCGCAGGGATGGCGGCGGCGGGCGTCGCGGGCGAGCCGGTCGCGTCGATGAGCACGTCCGCCCCGCCGGGCAGGACACGCGTGATCACGTCGGCGAGTTCACCATCAACGGCGTGTGCTTCAAGCCCACACGCACGGGCCATCTCGACGCGGTCGGTCGATCGGTTGAAACAGGCGACACGCGCGCCGGTAAGCGTGGCGGTCAGTGCGGCCGAGAGGCCGATGAGTCCGAGACCGACCAAGGCAACCGATTCGCCGATTTGGGGAAACGCCTGGCGTGCCCCGCGATGACCGATTGACATCACCCGGCTCAACGCGGCGGCTTCCGCGCTCACTCCGTCGGGCACGACGACACAGTCGGACGTTGGTGCCAGCGCGTAGCCGATGTGCGAACCGTGCGGCGTGTTCGCTTCGTGTTTGCTGCGTTGCAACACGACCGGCGTACCGATGTCAAGATCGACATCGTCACCGACCGATTCGATTTCGCCGCAAAGCGCGTAGCCCCCCGCCGTCGGCCAACCGGCAAAGCCATTTTCCTTGCCCGAGAGAATGCGCAGCTCCGTCCCCGGCGAGACGCAAGATCGCAGCGTCCGCACGCGCACTTCGCCGGCCGACGGCGCGGGAACGGTCGTGGGCACAAGCTCCGCACGGTTCTCGGCGGTGAAGACAACGGCATGCGTGGTAACGGAGTCGGACATCGGTAAGAGGGTAACGCGGCTCAGGTCAGTTCAAGGACCTCGTAGCCGTGCAGGCGCGGCAACGTGACGACCAGGCGATCGTGCTCGCGGCGGCATGGCAAGTCCTGCTCGCCACGAACGGCACGGGCATCGGTCGCGGGGACGCGCAGAGTTAGCGTCAGGTCCACGACTGTTTGCGGCTCCTCGATCACGTCGAGCGATCGCCCGCGGCGTTCGGGGACGTAGTTGAGCAGGTGCAGCACGTGCCGACCGCCCTGCTCATGCAGGTGCGCAAGCAACGTGCTCGGGCCGTCGTGGCGGAGGACGCGATCATGCACACGGTCGATGGCCGCCGCGATCAGCGCTTTGCACCAGCGCGGCGCGGTTTCGCGGTACTGCGTAAAGACCTTGTGTGTGAACCAGATGACGCGTCCGGCCTGCAGCGCCGCCGGGCCGTGGTCTTTGCCATCGCTCGGGGCGTGCAGGTGCGAGCAAAAATGATCCCACGTCCGTTCGAAGTAGGGCCGACACAACATCGCGAGCGGCTCGGCACCACTGGCGTCTTCGACCTGCCGCCCGCCAGGTTCGAGGACGTGCTCGACTTTCGGTAGATCGGTGAAGCCATCGGCGGGCACGATGAAATCCGTCGGCGGCCGCGAAGGATCGGTCGTCACGCGCAACGGTCCAGCGTGCAGATGATTGTCGTCGGACAGGCTGTCACCGGTGAGAATCGCCGCCCCACCGTCATCGAGATGTGCCCGAATCGCCGGCGTTTCCGACACGTCGTCGGGCAGGATCAGCAGGTCGTACTTCGACAGATCCTCCGCGCCGTCGACGATGTCGAACTGCATGCCCAGCTCCTGCAACATGCGTGTCGCGCCGAGCACGCCGTCGGGGAGCATCGTGTCCCACGACTCCATGAGCAGCCCCTCGCTGGTGACCACTGCCGCCTCCGCAACCGCCCGGCTACCACGGCAATACGGCTCGACCCGCGCGACTTGCTCGAAGACCTTGCCGATGAGTTCGTACGTCGGCCCGTCAAGCACGCCGCTCGGCGGGAGCTGATCGCCGACGCTCACGCGGCCGCCGTTGGCCAGCATCTGGAAGCACTCGAACTCCAGCGCCGCCTGGTTCTTGTACGCGTGAAACTCACCCCAACCGCGGTGAAACTTGCCGGTCATCCCCACGACGCCGTCGGGATCGAGCGTCCGCGCGTAGCGGGCCACGACGGGAAAGTGCAGGTACCCCCATCCGCCGCCAGGAAGACTTTCGAGTTCGAGGTGCGTGTGGTCGGGCATGATCGCGCGGTGGCGTGGCCCGACGTGACCGGCGTTGTGGAAGATCGTCGCTGCCGGGTGGGCGGCACGAACCTGAGCGCTGGTACGCGCGATCCACTCGTGGCAAACGTCCATGCCGAATGCCCGTCGCGCGTCGCGATCGGTCGGGTCGATGCCGCGCTGGGCCATCGTCGCGAGACAGTGCCGACAGCAGCAGTCCTGCGGCGAAACACCGTCGAACCAGAACCCGTCGCAGTCGTACCGCGTGAGCAACTCGTCGAGGTGCTGCGCGAAGAAGTCGGCAAACGGCGAGTTGAGGCAAAGCAGCGGCTCCCAGCCGGGCCCGAAGACGCCTTGGTCGGACTTGGTGCCGCTGCGATGGCTGCCGTCGGATTGGCGTTGGCACCAGTCGGGGTGCAAGTCCGCGCTGCGACGATCGACCTGAACCGCGGTGTAGATCGGGCAGCGCAGACCTGCGTCGTGGACGGCCTTGATCTGTTCGCCGAGCAGGTCGGGCCGACGCAATTTCGGGTGAATGTGCTCGGCGAACGACGACGGGTAGTACATCCACCCATGCCAGTCACGGGCGAAGAGCTGCACCGATTCGACGTGCGCTTCCTTGAGCGTGCGTGCAAACTGCTCGGCATCGAAGTCCGCCGCGACGTCGGGGATCGCCCCACCGGTGTGAAAGTCGAGGTGGATCTGCCGGTAAGGCTGCGAGGGCGGCGCGGTGCTCATCTCCGAGACGGTACCGACTTTCCTCTGCTCGTCAGCGTGGCGTGACGAGAATCAGTGAGCTTTGCGCCAGTTCGCGGGGGTGGTGCCGACGATGCGCTTGAAGTGTCGGCTCAGGTGGCTTTGGTCAGAGAAGCCACAGGTGTTGGCGATCGCGGCGATCGTCCATTCGGGATGCGTCCTTAAGAGCCGCTGGGCTTCCTCGACACGCAGCCGGGTCATGTACGCGTACGGCGGCTCACCCGTCGCCTGCTTGAACAGCCGACCGAAGTGCAACTGGTTGACGCCGGCGACTTCGGCCAACTCGTCGAGCGAAACGCCAGAACCCAAACGTGCGTGCATCAGATCTAACACCTGCGCCAATGCCCGGGGGTGCAGCTTGGCCCGCTTGGGTTCGCTGGGCGTCGCTTCCTGGCTCAGGTGCAGGAGCCGACCCACCAGACTCGTCCACACGCCGTCGACGTACAACCGCCCCGCCGGCGTGGAGTCGGCCGACGCGCGGTCCAAGTCCAGGCACAGCGACTCCACCTGTGCGTCGCCCCACGCTTTCGAGCCGAGCGGGGCTGAATCGAAGCCCTTCGACAAGCCCGACCGCTCGAGCAGCGTCGTCGTCGCCTGGGCCGAGAAGGACACCGTGAGAAACTCGTAAGGCCCCTTGCCGCGGAGGCGCGACGGGGTGTTGGGCGAGGAGAGCACGGCAAGCCCGGGCGAAGGCGTGACCGAGAACTCGCCGTGGCCGAAGTCGAGACGGTGCTCTTTGCCACGACCTGCGGTGACGAGGATGATTGCCAGGTGATCGGTCGCGGGGTTATCGAACGCCTCGGTCGTCCGGGCCCGACACACGTCGACGGCCACCGTACCGCTACAGCGATGATGCAACAGGTCGTGCTGCCGCCCGTCACTATGCATGAGCCAGTCGGCAAACGTCGGCCAGGCTTGGCGGTTGGGCGGAAGCGGAGAATCCATGGCGTCCTTACGGCGTTGTGGTTTGTCGCCAAATCGTGGGCAACTCACCCACGAGCAGATCAAAACACTTTACGAAATCACGTACGTCCCTGTAACCACAACTATGGGCCACTTCTTCCGTAGTCCATTCGGGGTAGTGACGCAGGAGTGTTTTCGCCTGCTCGACGCGAAGCCGCATGAGGTAGACGCGCGGCGACTCACCCGTCGCCTGCTTGAACAGCCGCCCGAACTGCGACGGATCGACACCCGCGGCCACGGCCAAGTCATCGGAGGTGACGCCGACGCTCAACCGTTCGCGTGCCATGTCCAGAATGTTCCCCAACACCCCGGGCTGCAACTCGTTCCGTTCGAGCATGGCCGACTGGCCTAACTGCAACAATCGCGCACAGAGTCTCATCCAGAGGCCGTCAATTTGCATCTGGGTTGATAGCGAGTCTTCCGCATCGGCGAATCGGTCCAGGTCGGCACAAAGCGTCCGAACCTGTGGGTCCTCCCACGCACGAGCACCCAACGGCCCCAGGTCCAACCCACGCGTCAGTCCCGGCTGCGCGGGAAGTGGCGTGGACGCGGTGAAGGAGAACGAAACCGTGACGAACTCCGTCGAGCCGTGCGCTTCGAGATTCGACGGCATGCCGGGTGACGACGCGAACACATGTCCAAACTCCGCCATGGGCAACAGTCGTCCGCCCCGCGTGTCGTTGTCGGGTTCATCGGCGCGGCCATAGACGTGGCCGCTGACCATGAGTGTCAAGACGAGACGGTCCACTTCCGAATCGTCGAACCGGCGAGGGTGGCGCGTGCCGCGGGTCTCGAGGCATCGGCTACTGCCGCGACGAAAGTGCAACACCTCCGCCGGTCGGATTTCGTTTCGCAACGCCCACTCGGCGAAGTTGGGCCATTGCCATTGTCGATCCTCGTTCGAGGACCGTATGTCGTCCGTTTCCTGTCGGGTGATAATCACGACGACTCCGCAGTGGATGGGTTCGGGGAAAAGCTTCCAATGCGCGTGAGCCAAGCGGCTAGCGCGAGATCATCACTCATTCCGTCTCGTCGCTTGACGAACGATCGAACTTGACCGTGGTGCGACGGGCGGGCACTTCGGCCATTACGGATGTGCCGCGGCCGGGTTCGGATTGAACGACGAATACGCCGTAGAGCTCCTCGATACGCTCGCGCATAAAACCGAGCCCACGCCCGGATCCGTCCGCCCGTGGCCGCAACGATGTCCGGTCAAACCCTGTCCCATCGTCGACGACCCGTAACCGAACTTGGTCGCCGTGGATCCCCGTCGGGTCCGGCACGTCGGTGAGCGTGATCGAGACCGTTCGTGCCCCGCCGTGACGCAAGGCATTCTGCACGGCCTCCCCGGCGACGCGGACCAAGTCATAGCCGGCGGTGCCCGGCGCGAACGTGAGCCGACTGTCGTCCACCTCGATAACCGCCCCGCTTTGGCGCCGGGCGCGGCTCGCCAGTTCACGCAGCGACTTGGCCAGAATCGCTCCGCTCATCCGCGGCGGATGCAACGCGCTCATCTGCCGGCGGACTTCTTCGCAAGCCCGGCGCGCGAGCTCGGCGACTTGACCGAGATCCTCGGGTTCCGTTGCCATCTCGACCGCGAGCGACAACGCCGTCAGGTCCTGGGCAAGCCCGTCATGAAGCTCGCGGGCAAACCGTCTACGCTCGGACTCGACGGCCGACTCGACCGCGTCGGCACAACCGCCGCGCTGCTGGGGGAGTCCGGTTCGGAAAACGCCGGGGTGGAGAGTTTGCGATGTCATGATCGCAATTTCGCCGATTTTCGCGATCTAGATAGAACGATCCCGGCGAAGTTGAGAACGATTCGACACCCGTTTATCCGAAAAAATCGCGCTCGGCCGAGTTTAGAACCGAATCTTTACGTCCACGACGGCGAACGCGGTGTCCTCACCGGGCGGATTGTCGTCGAGATAGCTGCCTTCGAGCGAGGCGGTAATGCCGGGACTGATCTTGCGGGTGATCGAGCCGTTGATGATGATGCCAACGAAACGTTCATCCCCGGCCGAACCACGCAAGGGAAACTGGCCCCGGGCGTAAATGCCGTCTTCGGTGCTCAGTCGCCAGAAGTGTCGCGTGCCGACGGTCATGGTGGTTTTCGCGTTGAACCGCAGGTCGATCTCGGGCTGGGAGCCGAGCGCAGTTTGCCTCGCGCCCTTTCGCGTCGGTTGTCATGCGGTGCTGGGTGCGGCGGGGATTGCCTCTGGCTTCTCGGCCTTCTCGGCGCGTTTGCTGGCGATCGCACTTTGGGCGTCGAGGACCAGCGAGAGCAAAACCGGGACGAGGATCAGGGTAAACACGGTCGACACGATCAGCCCGCCCGTCACGACGGCACCGAGGCCGCGGTACAGCTCGGACCCGCTGCCGGGCATGAGCACCAGCGGCAACATGCCGCCGACGCTAGTGAGCGTCGACATCATGATCGGCCGCACGCGACTCTCGACCGCGGCGCGAATCGCGTCGCGCGTATTGCATCCGGCGCTGCACGGCTCCTCGGCACCTTCGGTCTGCTCGGCGATATCGCTCTTACCGCTGGTGAAGTTGAGCGTCTGGTGAACGATGAGGATCGCGTTGTTCACCACGACACCGGCGAGAATGACGAAGCCGAGAATGGTGAGCACGTCAAGGTTTTGCACCGGCATGTAGCGGTCGGCGAGCGACCACTGGTGCATGAGCCAGAGCGCGAGGAACCCGCCGAACGTCGCCAACGGCACCGACGTGACGATAACCAGCGGATACGTCCACGACTGGAAGAGCACGCACATCAGCAGGTAGACCACGACGAGCGCGAGGAACAGCGTGGAGCGGAGCGTGCCGGTGACCGAGCCGTCGCCTAGGAGCGCGGTTTTGATTTCGTTCAGCTTGCCGGCGGAACCGGCCAGATCCGTTTGCACGCCGTCGGCGATGGTGCCGTCGGCCCGCAACTCATCGATGGCGGCCTGCATGGTGGTCATCGCGTTGGCGAGGGGCACTCCGGCCGGGGGCGTGACCTGGAGCGTGACGGCGCGTTGCCTGCCGACACGTTTGATCTGCTCGACGCCGGCCGTGCGTTCGATGTCGCTGACCGAGCCGAGCGTGACGATCGTGTTGTCGAAGCCCGACGCCAGCGGAATGTCGGCGATGGGACCGAGCGTGTTCTCGTCGGCCGTGCGGGCGGAAATGATCTTCAAGTCCTTCAGCTCGCCCTCGGCTTCATACGAATCGGGGACGAGCAACCCGTCCCCCGCTGCCGCGACGGCGTACTGGTGGTCGAGCCCGGTCAGGCCCGCGTCGGTCAGACGGAAGTAGTTGGGGTTGACGTGCAGCTCGGGCGAGAGCAAGTTGAAGTTGGCCGGCTCGGGCTGGATCGCCGTCGGGCCGAACTCGTCGACAAGCTTGCCGAACAACGCCCCCGCCGCTGCCGACACTTCGTCGAGATTCGCGCCGGAGAGATCAAGCTTGACGGCCGACCCGGTGGTGCCGCCCGTGCGGAACAGCGGGAGTTGAAACGGGAAGTGGTAGACGCCGGGCACCGAGTCGGCCGACGCGACCTCGTTGAACAACGGCACCATGTCGACGGTGCGGGCCTTTGCTTCGCCTCCGGTGATGGCGGCGTGGAAGAGGCGTTGGTCGAAGTTGACGACGAAATAGAAATCGGCAGGCGGTGGCGTGACCTGGCCGGCCGGTTCGTTGGTTTCGGGATCGAAGTAGGTGACCTCCGTCCGCTCGTCGATCGGTTCTTCCTGCGGCTCGAGCGCAAACTTCGGCTCGCTGGCCGCGTAGAACGGCTCCATGTTGTCGTCGAGCCGCTGGGCAATGGAGGCAAACTGGGTCTGGTTGTAACCCGGCGGCGGAATCATGACGCCGAAGACGATGTTGCGATTGCCCGCCGGAAGGTAGTCGAGCGGCGGCAGCAACAGCCATGAGCCGACGGTGCAGATCACGAGGAACACACCCGCAACGCCGAGGCGAAGCGGCACCGAGCCGGTGAGTTTGTACACGAGCCCGCCAACAGCAGTCGGTGCCTTCGCGCCGATTCGTGTCACGGAACAGATGGCCCGCCGGCCGCGCTCGATGGCCTTGGCCATGAGCTTGAGCTTCGACGCCTTCGGATCGTCGTGCTCGCAGCGGTCGCACCACGCTTTCTTGTTCGGGTCACGCTTCTGCGGCTTGAGCAGCAAACCGCCGAGCGACGGTATAACGGTGATGGACACGACGTATGACAGCGCGACGGCCGAGCAGATGGCAAGGGCGATGTCGCGGAAGAGCTGTCCTGCCGATTCCTGAATGAGCAGGATCGGGATGAACACAATCAGCGTCGTGAGTGTGGACGCAAGCACCGCACCGGCGACCTCGCTCGTGCCATCGAAAGCGGCTTTCGTGGCCTTCTTGCCCATCTCCAGGTGGCGATAGATGTTCTCGAGCACGACGATCGCGTTATCGACGACCATGCCGATGGCGAACGCCAGGCCGGCGAGCGAGACGACGTTGACCGAACGTCCCGCAGCGACGAGGACGACGATCGAACCGATGACCGAGATCGGGATCGCCAGCGCGATGATGCCGACCGAACGTAACGACCGCAGGAAGAGCAGCAGGGTGATGACGGCGAGCCCGCCGCCGAGATAGATGTTGGATTGGACCAGCGCGAGGGCGTCGTTAATGTAGCCGGTTTGGTCGTAAGTTTTGACGGCCTCGAAGGTGCCATTGATGCCACGACGTTCGGCTTCGACTTGGAGCAGGCCACCGGGGCCGTTGATGCGGGCAACGACCGCGTCGAGCTCGTCGATGACCTCGAGTACGTTCGCGCCGCTTTCCTTTTGGAAGTTGATCGCGATGCACGGCATGCCACGGACGTAGCAGAAGTCCGTGCGCTCCTTATAACCCTCGGTGACCGTGGCGACGTCGCGGACGTACACGGGGCCGCCGTTTTCGTCGTGGGTCACGACGATCTGCTCGGCCTGGCCCGGGTCGGTGAATCGGCCGAGGGCGCGAATGCGGATATCGACCTTGCCGTCTTCGAGCGTACCGCCCGAAGCGTTGCGGTTGTTGTTGCGGACCGCGTCGACGAAGGTCTGCATGGTGATGCCGCGCTGGGCGAGCGCGTCCATGTCGACGCGTACTTGCAGTTCTTTCTCGCGTCCGCCGAGGACGTTGACTTCGGACATGCCGGGCAGCCGTTCGAACTGCGGCACGATCTGGTTTTCGACGAAATCGCCCAGTTCCGCGATATCGAAGTCCGGATCGCTGCTGACGATGGTGATCCAGGCGATGTAGTCGCGTGATTCGGGATCGGTGTCTTCGATTTCCGGTTGGTTGACCCCCTCGGGATAGCTCGGCACCTCGTCGAGCTTCTGGCTCACCTCCTGGAGCGCGGCCTGCTTGTCGGTGCCGGTGCGGAATTGCAACCGGATCTGGCCGGCACCGCTTTGCGACAGGCTCGTCATCGACGTAACGCCGCCCACGTTTTGAAGGACTTGTTCCTGTTGGTCGATGACCTGGGTTTCGATCTCCTGCGGGCTGGCCGACTCCCACGTGGTCCGGACGGCGATCACCGTGTCCTCGATCTCCGGCGTCATCTGGATCGGCACGCGGTCCAGCGCGACGAGACCGGCGAGGACCGCGAGAAGAACGCCGACAGCCATCGTGATCGGCTGGTGGATGGCGATGCGGATGATCTCATTCACTGGCGACCTCGCTTTCGCTCGGGACGATCGCCTGACCGGGCATCAAGCGTTCATTGCCTTCGACCACGACGCGGTCATCTTCGGCCAGTTCCGCGCTATCGACAGCAAGTAACCCGTCGGCATCGAACAGGACACGCACCGGCACCATCTCCGCGACCACGCCGTCACTCCGCTCGACCGCGCGGTAGACAAACGCCCCGCCGCCGTCACGCAGCACGGCGTCGGCCGGGACACAAAGCGACGTTCGTTGCCGGCCGGTCGGCATGAACGCCGTCGCGCTCATGCCGGGCTGGAGTCGACCCTGCTCATCGTCCAACGCCGCGATCACGCGGAACGTCCGGGCCCGCGGATTCATCTGCGGCACCCGGCGGACGTCGGTTGAGTCCAGCAGCCCAACCCCGTCGACTTCGATCGGAAACGTCGTGGTACTCGAATCGAACCCGCTGTATCGCTCGGGCACATCGAGCCAGACTTCGATGGTGCCGGTGCTGACGATCGTCAAGACCGCGTCGCCGGCATCGAGCCATTCACCGGGATCGACCGCACGATCCACCACGAGGCCGTCGTACGGGGCGACGACGTCCAAATCGGCCA
This sequence comes from Planctomycetota bacterium, assembly GCA_039182125.1. Lineage (NCBI taxonomy): Bacteria > Pseudomonadati > Planctomycetota > Planctomycetota bacterium. Next base: position 3,872 of record JBCDCH010000086.1, on the reverse strand, counting down.
TCCTGATGTTGACCGCCTCGATCGCTCGCTCGATCCGCATGACCGACCGGTCGGCCGATGCCACGCGTGCCTCCGCGGCGGCCAGCCTGAACTTGGCTTCGTTGAACTCGTCCGCACTGCTCGCACGTGTTTCGAAAGCACCCCGCATGCGCTCGAACTCGCTGGCAGCCAGGTCACGATTCGCTTTCGCTTCCTCCAGCAATGCCTGCGTCGAAGCGAGGTCCGCCTGTCGCTCGGCGAGTTCGGCGTTCATCCGCCGACGGTCGAGGCGGGCGATGACCATCCCGGCCGTAACAGACGCGCCCTCGTCCACGAGCACTTCGTTGACAAGCCCTGCCTCCTGGGTCGCCACCGCCGACTGTCGGACCGCGTGCAGCGTTCCGTTCAGCCGAACCTTGTCCTGAACCAGTTGCTCCTGAACAGCAGCAACGCGGACGGGCGTGGCCGGTTGTCCATGAGCGGACTCAGAGACACCGACAATCCCGAGAAAAACAACCCAAAGAATGCACCGAGCCGAGCACGGATGTTTACACATGGTCGGGACTTTAAGGAAACGTAGCCACCCTTGCTATAACCAAATCCGATGAGATTGGCACCTCGATTCCGATACGGATGTTGAGGACGTTATCGGAGGTAGGTTAGGGCGGCCGCTTGAACGGACCGAGCACCGAATTGGTGATCAACTGGCTCAGTCTCAACCCTCCCGATGAGGCGGACTGATGGCAAAGATTAGGCGCAGCGCGATCGTGGCCGGCGGGTGATCGTTCCCGATGCTCCCAACCTGCAAGACGCCGCGGGCGGTGATGGTCATGGCTCATGAACTGGCCCGGCGGTGCCTGCCGGGCCACGCCAGCAAGTTCAGCCGGCATGACTTCACCGAGGCCCAACTCTTCGCTTGCCTGTGCGTCCGCAAGCTGCTGGGCAAAAGCTACCGCAACACCGAAGCGATTCTGCGTGAGAGCGGCTGGGGCAGTTCGATCGGCATGTCCAAGGTGCCCGATCACAGCACCCTCTGCCGCGCCTTCGCCCGGCTCACACGCGGCTCGGTCATGGGCCGCCTGCTGGACCTGCAAGTGAACTGGTTCGTCCAGTTGGGCTGGCTCGGGCCGGTCTGCGGCATCGACTCGACGTACTTCGAGCGGTGGCACGCCAGCCGCTATTACGAACACCGTTGCCGGCGGTCTCGTCACGAATCGCCACGTCCAGAGCGAACTTCCGAGTCGGTCAAGACGCTGCCCAAGCTCGGCATCGGTGTCGACACCACCAGCGGCGTGATCCTCTCGGCCCTCGCATCGACCGGCTTGGGCTCGGACGCCCCGAGCTTCGACGGGTTGCTGTTTAACGCCTGGCGGCGCCACACCTGCCGCACGGTGGTGGCCGACGCCGGGTATGACAGTGAGAAGAACCACCGGATCGCCCGAGACGACATGAACGTCGTGTCGATCATCCCGCCGACGGTCGGGCGGCGTTGGAAGGGTCGCCGCAGACGAACCACCGGCCGATACCGCCTGGCGATGCGAAAGAAGTTCGCCCGCGACGGCGGTGGCGTGACATACCGGCAACGTGCGAAAGTCGAGACGGTCAACAGCATGATTAAACGCAACCTCGGCTCACACCTGCGTAGCCGGTCTGCCCATCGTCGTGAACAGGAGATGCTACTGCGAGCCATCGTCCACAACGTCATGATCCTCCGACGTCGTTACCGAGGGTCGAGACTGAGCCTGATCAACTAAAACGCCGCCATCGCGGTTCAAGTTATCGGGGTTTTCGATGGCCTCGTTGGGCGAATGCGGTAGTGTTGCATCGCAGCCCGAACCAATGCCGGCCGTGAGGGTCATCGTCGGCTTGAGTTCGTTGCGGAACCCGCAACCCAACAGGAGAAACGATGCGTCAACTAAGCTTGCTTGCTACCGCGGCCACCGCCGCGCTTTTTGTGAGTTCGTCCGCTGACACCGCGCTCGCCGGTACGGTGGGCTTCGACATCATCGCCACGGTGGATGTCCTCGGCGGTGATGTCACCTTGCAGTCCGACACCTTCGACGGGTTGTCGGCCGTCACCGTGTTGAGCCCCAGCGGTGGCTTGGTTCCGACCAACGTCGAGTTGCCCGCCGGGTTCGGCGTGTTCTCGGAGTTGGAGACCGACATCACGCTCGGCACGCTCGGTGCCGCGGCCGACATGTCCGGCAGCGGCCTCTCGCTCGGCGCGATCTACAACACGACGCTCGACCCGCAGGACCTGTCGTTCATCCTCGGTGACGCATCGGGGAACCCCGCGGAAATCCTGCCCGCCGACGTGAACTACATCAACGTGCCCGAGCCGGCCACCGGTCTACTGCTGATCGGCGGCTGCGGTCTGCTCGTCCGTCGTCGCCGCTAGCACGGCTCGTCAACTTCGATAACGCACACGGCCCCGACAACCACGTCGGGGCCGTGTGCATTTTGGTCAGACCGTCGTCCACTGCGCGCCGGCTTTGTTCCAAACACGCTTCGTGTGCGGCTGGCTCTTCACCGCGAGCAACTCGACCTCCTCGGGATTGAGTACGAGGATCTCGAAGGTCGACGGCATCGGCGTCTCGGCGGACACCTTTGCCGATGCGTCCGGGCTCAGTGTCCAACCGTTGCCGGCACCGACATTGATCGCCCTGCTTTCGTCGCTGATCCGCGCCCACCACGTCTGACGCATGTGCTCGTCCATCTCCGCGTCGACGACGACCGTGTGGCCACGGAGGCGGAACTGGGTGCGACTGGACTCGAGCCAGAAGACAACCTCGGCCTGCGGCCGCTCGCGCACATGATCGTCCTTACGCGTTCGGCGGTCGCTGATGAACACGAGTTGGACATCCTCGGTCACCTCGCGACAATACATGTAACGGGCCGTCGGGTTCATACGTCCATCGACGGTCGCCAGTACGCAGAGATACGGCGCGGTGCCCTCGGCCGTGAGGGCTTGGGTGAACTCCGTGTGCCAGATCGGTCGGTCTTCCATGCCGGAAGTTTCCCGGCATTCGGTCGGCCGGGCAAGGCGGATACGCACATGAGACGCGTTGTCACACCTGAACACCCTCACACATTGTCACGCCCGACACACGGCCGCGGCCGGTGAGAAACTTGCGGGGTTTGCTAGGTTCGTATCGTGCATTCGCCAAACCCCCGCACCGCCGAATCCGCCACCTCACCCGCCCCGCCGGGGCGGCTCAAGAACCGCTGGCTGATCGCCGCCTGTGCCGTGGGGATTCACGTGTGCATCGGCAGCGTTTATGCCTACAGCGTGATGACCGCGCCGGTGAGTACGCTGCTGGGTGCGACGGCGGACGAGGTGAAGGTCAGCTTCAGCATCGCGATCGCGTGCCTTGGGTTGGCGGCGGCGTTTCTCGGGCATTTCGTGGAGAAGCGCGGGCCGCGGGCGTCGGGCATGCTCTCGGCGACGTGCTTCGGGCTCGGGCTCATCGGGGCCGGGCTCGCGGTGCAAGTCGGCTCGATCTGGCTGTTCTACTTGACCTACGGCGTGCTCGGCGGCATCGGGTTGGGCGTCGGGTACATCACGCCGGTGAGCACGCTGGTCAAGTGGTTCCCCGATAAGCGCGGCATGGCGACGGGGCTGGCGATCATGGGCTTCGGCTTCGCGTCGATGCTCGCGGCACCGATCATGGCCGACCTGTTCCTCGCCGACGGCTCGACCGAGGCCGAGCCGGTGTACACGACGTGGAGCGTCGCGCGGACGTTCTTCCTGTTGGGCGTGGTGTACGCGGTGGTGATGTTCGCGTCGGCGCAGTACCTAGCCCCCCCGCCCAAGGTCTTGCTTCTGCCGGCCCGGTGCCTTGGCGGCTTCGGCGTCCCAGCCGGCAGGCACGTAGCCCTTGGGCGGGGGGGCT
>JBCDCH010000085.1 GCA_039182125.1 Planctomycetota bacterium | reverse complement strand
CTCCGGTCGCGGCCGTAATTGCTCGAACTTTAAATGGCCCAAAAGTTGAAGCTTCAACGAAGACAACCTCGGGTAGATGGTCGTCATTCAGATCGATTACCAAGGGCCTTGAAAATGAACCCCCACTGCTCGCGTTGGTCGTCCACAAGGGAGTGACCGACGGTGAAAATTGCGGAAGCGGCCCGCAGTCGTGATCTGAGAAAATCGTGTTGTTTGTTTCGTCTACCTCGTTCACGGCGTCGCCACTGTCAACCCACGCCCAGATCGGGGCGCCAGCAAAATCCACCGAGCCTTGGACCGCCAACGTAACCGTGGCACTAGATTCTGACGTATCGGAGTTGTGAGCAGCCAGCCTGTCGTAAACCGTTGATGTACCAAAGACCTGATCTTGGCCTGGCGTAAATTCGCCATCCATATCGGTGTCTTCAAAGATCAAAACTTCGAATGGGCCCATCACGGTACCCGGCCCCAGATTGGCGACATCTACAGAAATGACTCCCTGGGTGGTGAGCGTTTGCGGATGGAAAGTCACGCCAGATGTATCGATGTTGCTTGCCACCAAATCGACATCGCCGGTGCTGACGGGAGGCGTGGCGGAATCCAGGATCAGGATGTTGCGAGTTTGGATACCCGTTAGTGGAGGGGTTTGCTGATCGTTAGCAATGACGGTTAGTGAAACTTCTTCGCCGATTAGCCCGTGAGGTACGTCGGCCCAAGTGACTAGGCCGGAAGCAGACGCGACGACGAATTGCGGATCGAGTGCCTCCGATCCATCCAAGGTGACGGTTTGCTGCGTCTCCGGATCGGTGTACGTCAACGTGCCGGTATAGAGCACCGCATCGTCGTCGGGATCGAACGCGAAGCTGTCGTAGGTGTAGGTTTCTCCCGCCTTGGTGTGGCGCGTCGGCTCGGTACGGAACTCGGGCGCTTCGTTGGTGGCGTCGGCGTCGATGACGTTGAGCGTGAACGTCTGATCGTTCTCCGCATCGAAGTGGCCGAATTCGTCCCGGACCCGTACCTTGATTGTGACCGAGCCGGTCGAATTGTCGGCGGGCGTGTATCGAAGCGTGACGCCGTCTGCAGGATCGATTGCGGCGGGACCTTCCGTGACCACAAAATGCACGTCGTCGCCGTCGGGGTCTTCACCGGCGAGCGTGTACACGAGGCTATTGCTGCCGTTGGCTTGAAGTTCGAGCTCCCCGGCACTGTTGACGTACGCCTGACCGAGGGCCTCTTCGGCATAGATATGAGGTGTTGACGTGAAGTAGGGAGCGCGATTCGCCGCGCCGAGTATCACCAGTTCGTAATCGAACCGTTCGTTCGGGTTCACGTCCGCAAAGCTGAGCAACAGATTCTCGACGGTGCCGTTCGGGCTGTAGAAGGCTCCGTTAGACGCGAAATCCTTGGGCAACAAGTCTCTCAGTTGGAGATAAGGCGTGCCGGTGGGCACCCCCGCGACGCTCGCCGGGAGTAGGCCATCGAATGCACCAACCCGCGCATCTGTCTCAGTTTCCGCTTCGTTGGGCGTGAAGTAAGCGCCCGTCACGCTAAAGCTGTTCGGAGACGGTGCCCCGTTGTAAGTCAACGGAGCCAAACCGAAATCGGAAGCGATCAAGCCCTGCGTGATGCCTTCGACCTCACCGGTTTGGCCCGTCAGCAGGCCGTAAGAGTTCGTTCCGTGATTCAGAGAGGCGACAAGGATGTCGCTCGCGGTAGGCGTGAACGCCTCAAGGGCCGAGCCGGTGTCGTAATGCCAAGCATCGTTCTGATAGACGACCGCAATTAGATGGTTGGCGTTGTTCGAATCGGGCGGTTCGGCAATGAAACGATCGTGCACGGACGTGCGGCTGTACATGAGGTAGCCGGTGCCGGTGCGCCCCGGGGTCACCGCGACGCCGTGATTGAGGTCGCCGACCAGGATTTCTTGGTCTTGATGCGTTAACCGGCGGATCGCCAGGATGAGATCGCCGCGGATACCGACACCATCGTCCAGTTTCTCGATGGAAACGGAGTGGTGCAGGCGTGGATTGACTGGGTCTTCGTCGTAGCCGGTAAAGCCGTAGGTGATTGCAAAGGAATCGGTGACGTCGGTGAGCGCGGGCGTGTCCAGCGCACCACGAAGCGCGGCAAGGGAAGCTTGGGCGGCTTCCGCCGTCCCCGTCGCGGTGGGCGCTCCGGTCGGCCAGGCGAACAGCCCCGGCGTGACACCTTGCGCAAAGTTGAAATCCACGGTAACGGTGGACGCGTCGTCCCGGTCGGTGGCGACGCCGCCGCTCCCGTCGTTGTTCACGAGCCTCGCGACCAACCTGGCCTCGGTGGCGTCCGGGACATCGCGGACGTCCAGATAGACCACGCCGCTATCGCTCACGGTCGAGATGAAGTCGGTATCCGACGCGTTTCGCAGGGCGACGCCGTCCGCCAGGTTCACCGACAGACCGGCATCGGTTTGCGTCAGATTGAAGAACGCGTCGCTGCCCGAACCGATCGTAGACACCAACGAATCGCCGTTCGCGTTGAGCAGCGCGATTTCAAACGCGTCCTGCGACGCGATGCCCGACAGCGCGTCCGCAAAGGACAAGGCCGAAAAGTCGATTTTGAGCGCTTCAGCCACGCCCGCCTGCGGCGTCAGCTGGAACGTGGTATCCGCATCGAGGCCCCCGCCGCCATCGTTCGTCGAAACCAGCCGCCGGCCCTCGTTGATGACGATCTGGCTCGAACTGATGGGCTCGACGTCAACCTGAACGTTGATCCAAGCGTCGAGCCGTTGCACGGCGAAGTCCACCTTCGAGTCACCGCCCGCCGGCGTACCCGTCAGCGCATCACCGGCCACCAGGATCTGCCCGTTATCCAGCAGTTGGATGGCTCGGATCGCGCCGGTGGGCTCGAGACGCGTGATGCCGGGCAGATCAAGAGCCGGGTTTCCTGGCGTCTCGTCGTCGGCGGTGGTGTCTTCCTGGCCGTCCGGGAACAGAGTCAGCAGCGCCCAATTCCCCGCGCCATCGTTGCCGCCGACGAGGATGCGTTGCGAAGGGGTGATCAGCAAGCTGTGGGCCGAGGTCGGCTGGCTCTCTTCGGCGGCCGGGTCGGTTTCGTTCGGATTGACGAACGACGTGGTGTAAATGCCGCTGGCTCCGAAGGTGGTGTCCAGCCCGGAGTCGTTAAATCGTGCGACGAACCATTGGGTATCGGACAGCCCGTCCGTTGCATTCGCGATGGTCGTTTGGCCCGTGACGTAAATCCGTCCGTAACGGTCGGTGGCCACGTCCTCGACGACGACGGAATGCGTCAAGTCGGCTACGAGATAACCGGGATTGCTTGAGCCCGAATTGAATGTGGCATCGACAATGCCACCGGCGGTGAATCGGGTTAGTGCGATGTCGCCGCCCGTGGTGGACGCCGCCACGATAAACCGTCCGAGGTGATCGACGCCTGCGGCGGCCGCTTCGTAGTCGAGCGCCTGGCCCACATCCTGAGTGACGACGCCGTTCGTGCCGTAATCGTCATCATTGAGGCTGGCGGGTAATTGGTTGGTTTGGCTGTCGCTTTCAATGTTGACCCGAGCGGCGATCATTGTGCTGCCATCGATCCCAGCAATTACGAGGCGATCCCTAACGGGACCGGTCGGATTGCTAGGTTCTGGTGGCAACTGAACGTGGGCAGAACCGACGGCGTAGCCAAGCAAATCACCCGTGCCACTCGCGTTTTCGATGAACTGAAACTCTTGGTTTTTCGATGCGGCGTCCGGAGGATTGACCGGATTGCCGTTTGCATCAAAGTGAACGACCGCTAATTTTGCCGGGAGAAGAGTGTCCTCGGGAATGAACTCGGTCGCGGCCGTGATACGGTCGCTCCCATCGATTGCCAATCCGACGAATGCCTCTTCGGCGGCGCGAGACACCGTGTGTGACCCGTCAACATTGAAGCCGATGCGGACGATATCGGTACCGTCGTTGACTTTGTCGTCGACCGTTCCATCACTCAAGAAGCGTGCTATCGCCGCGTCGTAGTCGTCTACGGCGTCGAAGTTGCGACCGCCAAGGACGATCCGCCCGGACGAATCGATCGCAATCGCTTCGGGAATATCGCGTTTCGGATCCCCGTCCGGAATAAAAATGGAAGCCAAGCCCAAGATCGAGTTTTTGTCGTTGTTAAAGGAGGTATCCACTTCCCATTGACCCAGTGGTTCACCCAGCTGGGTGATCGCGCGGACCTTAACCGTCCTGTCTTCAGTTGAGGTGTAGAAATGACTGGGCGGCCAGCTGGGCGGCTGAGCTAGCGCGGTGATGCCTTGCGTACCGAGGCCGTGGTACGTGTCGCTGGTTCCGTCCCCCCAGTGGACTTCCCATGCGTGCACCAGGGCCGCGTCGGTGGGGTTAGCGAAGTGCAGGTCGAGTTCAAAAGTCTGCTGCTCGGTGACCGTTACGTCGGGGATGTACGCCACAATCCCCGGCACCCCCGTCTCGGGGGATAAGCCCAAGGGAACTAAATCGGGATCTGTGATCGTGTTCGATTCGGGAGCCGAGTTCAGGAACGAACCCGCCACCAGGATGTCGGCCCCGGTCCCGCCGTCAATGGTGTCCTCGTTCAACCCGCCGAACAGGAAGTCGTCCCCCGCGTCGCCGGTGATCAGGTCGGATTCCGGATTGCCCGCAAAATCGCGGTAACCGCGGAGGGTGTAGATAAAGTCATTTCCCGTCGAACTGGCCGGGTTTTGACCTCGGTAGTCCGTCTTTCCCCAGTTATTTAGCGCGACATTGAGATCACTCTGCTCGACTTGAGACGACTTCGTCGGGTCCAGGGGATCGACGACGCTGTGATCTTGAACGAAGTCGCCTCCCGCGTATCCATTGCCGATGTCGCCCCAGTTGTTCAAGACGGCGTTTAGTTCGGTCTGTTCGATCTGGCCATCGGTCGTTTCGTCCCCGAACTGCGTTTCCCCGAGGAGGGTGCTCCGCAAGCCGAGGATCAGGTGATTCACGTCGTGCACGTCGATCACGCCGTCCGGAAGGATGTCGTACGGGGCGAAGTCCGTGTCCCAGTTCGCGACATTCGGCGATCCGGCTACGTTCGCCGCCGCCGCGGCAATCTCGTAGGCGTGCTTCTTTTTGTAGAGGTCGTCGATATCAACCGTGTCGAAGGTGCCATCGGCGTTCAGGTCGCCAAAATCAACCAGCTCCACGAGTGGGGTATACGCGGTTAACGCTTGCGCGCCGAATCCCGACCCCCCAAAGAAGGACTGTCTTAAGACGGGATCAAACGTCTGCTCGAAGCGACCGGTCTTGGCGTTCTTGACCCAGACCTCCTCCACGTCTTGGTATTTGAGATCGCCGCGGTTGGTGAACAGGATGTCATAGCCGCTGCCCCCGTCGACGGTCACCGCCGCGTCGTACACGTAGACCACGTCGTCGCCCGCCCCCGCATCGATGCGCCCGAGCTTCTTGGCTTTCGAAAACGCCCCGTCCTCGGTAGGCAGCACCGCGATCGTGTCCCGGCCGTCACCGCCCCGGAAGTCGCCCGAAGGGCTGAAGCCCAGCAGGATGTCGTCGGCCGCCGATCCCGCAACCACGCGGAGGTCCGTGGGCTCGGCTGGCCGTTGCTTGGCGTCGATCCGGTTGATGGCTTTCAAGCGGCCCGGCGCGAGGCTACCCAGCGCTTCGGTGTTCACCCGGTGGGACGCGTCCAGAATCTTGAGGGTGCCTCCTGCGTCCGGGTTGCGTTCCGGCAGCAGCGTGGGCACCGACGACAGCAGCATCCGGGGTTCGAGCGGCTCGACCGGGGCCTGCTGCCGCTGCGGGTTGACGCCCGGGTAGGCGTACCTGAGATGGTCACGAACGGCCTCTTTACGCGCGTGCAGCGACGCCCAACGACACAGCCAATTCCACCAGTGCGGCATGGTGATTCCCCGTGTGGAGGAGATGAAGTTGCCCGGACATCCCTGAGTTCCCGGTGCGGTGCTAAATCAGACTGCATCCTGACGACGCGTCGCGACGATCACAAGGGCAAAACCGGTGAAGAAGCAAAAAATCTGACTTTTGCATCCAAAAAACATCCAATTCGTTCAAACAAGTGATCCGAGTCCACTTCGCTACACCGCCACGCCGATGATTAAGCGATCTCGAACGATCAGCTTGCCAGTTGGCATGGCCGCGAGCGGATTTTTGTTCTGGGATGACGTTCGTTTGATGGCTCCAGAACGCCGGCTCATCGCGGATACTGCGTTGGCAACGCTGACTCACTTTCGGGTGGCCACGCCGACAGCGGTCAGGTCGAACAGGGCAATCCCACCTCGTGCTCAACAATTTGGGCAGCTCCCATCCCTTTGAACACCACGGAGACCCGTTCACCACACCCAACGTGATTTGATTGACTGAAAGAGTTGTGCTGATATCTTCGAAAAATGTGTGATTGCAAATGCGGCTTCCGGTTTTGGCTGGCGGGCATGTCCTGTGTCATCGCCGTGGGTACTTCCGGACAACTGGTTCGGCACTACAACGGCCAAGTCCTCGAGCCGACCTTCCCGGTGGCCGGTGATACGGTTGAAAACCGTTACTGGATTTATGCCGACCTTCGCAATGCGGCCTTGCCCGGAGTGACGTGGCGACAGATCAATCTGTTTGTGGCTCAGGCCGGCGGGGCTAACTTCGCGGGAAGCACGTTTGAGCGAGTGAACTTCACCTTTACGGACTTTACCGGTGCCGACCTGTCGGGTGTGGTGTTCCGCGATTTACGCCTGGAGGGCGCAAATCTGAAAAACGCCAATCTGGACGGTGCGACCTTCGACCACGTCTCGTCGCTGACCAGCGAGATGTTTTACAGTTCGGCCACCGGCGCCGATCCGGCCCGGCGGTGGTCGAGCGTCGATTTTGTCGATCCCGATTTTTCTGAATGGGATCTGCGTGGACAGAACTTAAAACAGGCCAATGTTTCCGGGGACTGGGATCTACGCGACGCCGATCTGACCCACGCAACGCTACCCGAATCTCTGTCTGCCTGGATCGAAGGCGCCACTCTCGCCAACGTGGACCTGCGCGGGACGAGTATCGGGATCGAGGGCGGTTTTTCGGCTTTGCAGAACGTCGATTTTTCGGGCGCAGAAATCACCGGTCTATCGCTGACGAAACGTCGATTCCCCAACGGCACCCGCTTGCGGGCTCCCGTCGGTCTTTTCACGCCAACCGCGAGCTACCAGCGCGGCGATCTGCGTGGTATCGGACTCAACGACATCGATCTCACCGGCTGGGACCTCTCCGGCCAGGACCTGCGTGGGGCCAGCTTCTCTGGAGCCAACCTAACCGACGTCGACTTCACCGACGCCGACATCCGCGACACCAACCGTCGCTTTGCCGACGGCTTCACGGTGGATCAGTTGCAATCCACCGCGACCTACCGCAACGATCAACTCGCCGGCATCCACTTGTTCGGTATGGACCTTAGCGGCGCCGACTTCGCAGGCAAGACGCTGGATAGCGCAATTCTGCGCGGCACCATCCTCACCGAAGCCGACTTCACCGGCGCAAGTATCGCTGGGGTCAGCTTCCAGGACGCGGTCGGCTTGACCGAGCCGCAGTTCCAATCCACCGCGACCTACGCGACCGGCAACCTCAGCAACGTGGCATTCCCCAGCGACACCACGGGGTGGCACCTCGCCGACTTCGAATTACGAGGTGGAAGTTTCAACGATGCTACGGACGCGGCCTTCGATCGGGCCGACCTGCGGGGCGCTAGCATCGAGCAGGCTCCGGGCGCGTCCTTCCGCGGGGCCGACCTGCGGGAGGCAAGGTTTGGCCCAGACTTCACGGACGCCGACTTCACGGACGCGCGGATCGATCAGCCGCGCCTAGAAGCCGGCGTGCTCACCGAAACGCAGCTGCGTTCGACCGCTAGCCATCGCGCCGGCGCGATCCGCGGGTGGGTGGCCGATGGCGATTTTCCGGTCGGCTTTACCGCGCTGGCGGGGCTGGACTTGCGCGGCGCGTCCTGGAACGAAGTCACCGTGATCGGCGGCGACCTCACCGAGACCGATTTGTCGGGCTCGATACTCGGCGAGCAGTGGTACATCGACGACGCTACCGCCCGCAGCCTCAACGTGCAGAACACGTACTTTGACTTGCCGGACTTCGACCGAGCCGACTTGTTCGGGTCCGACTTCCGTGGGGCGACCTTCTCGGGCCGAAGCGATGAACAACAAGATTTATCCGTTGCCGCCGACCCCGCGTCGATCATCCGGTCGGACGGCTCGGTCCAGCGGTGGGAGCTCGAAGCCGGTGAAGCGTTGCGGCTTTGGGACACCCGCTCGTCCGACCTACCCACCATCGCGGTAGAAGCAGCGCTGCTGCTGGATACCGACGCGGAATTGCGGTTTGTGTTTGAAGACGAAGCCTGGGGTTCGACGCTGGGTTTTGAGCCCGGGGCCACCGTGGAGCTTTCCGGGACGCTGGCGCTAATCGTTGCGCCGGACGCCGAACCCGGGATGAGTTCCGGGACGGTATTGAAGCTCTTCGACTGGGGCGGCGTCACGCCGGTGGGCACGCCGAGCATCCGTAGCGAGCCGGGCTTCATGTGGGACACCTCCGCCATCTTGACCGAAGGAACCGTCACGCTGTTGGCCGCCGCGCCGCTTGGCGACTTTTCCGGTGACGGAACCGTGGATCAGGCGGACTTGGACCTGGTCCTTGCCCGTTGGGGCGACGCATGGACCCCCGTGTCATGGAAAAATCGGCGAGGCTTATCGCAGGGCATCGATCTGGAGGAACTGGACGCGGTGCTGAGCCACTGGAACGGCAGCGGTCAACCAAACCTGCGGGGCCTCGTTATTCCTGAGCCCACGGCGGCTTGCGCAATGGCCTCATCTACCCTGCTGCTGCGTCGTCGTCGTAGCATCGCGGCATGATCCGCCTCGCCGCCCTACTCCTGATCCTCGCTTGCCCGGCGATCGCCGATGACGCCTCCGCCCCGTTTACCGCCGAAGTCGTGCGCGTCACGGACGGCGATACGGTGACGGTGCTACACGACCGGACCGAGGTTCGCATCCGCCTCGAAGGCATCGACGCGCCCGAGCGCGGTCAGGCCTTCGGTACCCGGGCGCGACAGGCGCTGTCCGACGCCTGCTTCGGCCGCGACATCCTCGTCGAGCCCACGGGCACCGACCGCTACGGACGTACCATCGCCACGCTCAAGATCGAGGGACGATCGATCAACCTCGCGATGGTGCGGGCGGGGATGGCCTGGCACTACACGCAGTTCAGCGACGACGCGGACTTGGCCGAGGCTGAGCGTGCGGCGCGGAAGGCGCGGCGGGGACTGTGGCGCGATCCTGATCCGGTGCCGCCTTGGGAGTGGCGGAGGCGGGACAGGGAGAAATGAACTAGCGCAAGCCTAGCTACGACACGATTACCCGGCCGTGCGCCGGCGAAGGCTGATCGCGATACCACCAAACAAGACCACCGCCACGACGCCGGGCTCGGGGATCGACGCCCCCGCCAGACTCGGCGTGGCCGATGCGCCCCAGTTGTTGAGCACCAGGTTCAGGTCGCCCTGCTCGATCGACCCCGAGCCGTTGAAGTCGCCGGTCGTCCATGTCCCCGGTCGGCCCCAATTGTTCAACACCACGTTCAAGTCGCCTTGGTCAATCGTGAAGTCGAGGTTGGCGTCACCCGCCAACGCGAACACGCTGTACGCAAACTCGGGTTGGTCGATGTACGCGTTGCGGTTGTTGGTGTGGTAGTTCGGGTTCTCTGTCTCGCTGTAGATCGTGTGGTTACGGCGACGTTCGAACTCGTCGGGCGGATCGTCGCGATGCCAGTTAAGCAAGGCTTCGAGGTCGCCCATTTGATTCGAGCCGGGAACGCCGAGCACCAAATCCAACCCGTAGCGGGTCGCCGAGTAAAACAGCGAGCGGGCAACGTCGCCCTTGTCCTGGTCGCCGGGGTAGTAGAAGCCATCAGACTCGGCCCCGAAGCCACCCGTCGAGTCGGCGAACCCGAACGGCTTGTTTCCCCGTGACGAGTTCACGCTGGGCGTGGCCGGCCGTAGGGCGTGGGGGTCGCCAAGGTTGCCGCGCGTGGAATTCGACGCCGACCCCGGCTGGCGCGACTGCGGCCAAACATGCTCGCGGTTCCAGGTGTTGCCCGAGTCCCACGTCGCCGGAACGGATTCGCGGTCATAGGCCAGCAGGATGCTGTCGGGGTTGTCGGGGTCGGCGTCGTGGATCGCAGCCGAGAATCGGAAGTCGCCGTAACGGCGTTGAACATGGCCGCTACTCATGATTGCCTGTAGTTGCGAACGTAGTACATCGCCCTGTCCTGTGGCCGTCGCGTAGTAGCCGTTCGGCGGTTCCCAGAGGCTGGCCGAGGCGTGCGCAGCAACAACGCCGATCGTCAGAGAGAACCAAAGCCGCAGCCACCATCGCATCGTAAATCCTCCGACCCCTCCCGAGCCGTTCATCATCGCGACTGCGTGGCCACATGTCTAGGCTTTCGCGGTGAAACTCCTCGTCGCCACCGATCCCCCGGCCTTCCTCGACCTCGACGCCCCCTCCGTCGTCGTTTAGTTCGTGGTCGAATTCTCCGCCGCGATCTTCACGGGTCAATCGCCTGTGGCGACTTCAACGCGGCGGGCGATGGGCGCGGCGATTCCAGGTACAGCGCAAGGCTGCGTTGAATCCGCTCCAAGAGAAAAAAGTGCTTCCGGTTCCCAAAGCGTCCCATACACCAACTGACCAGGAAGATCACACCAACGCCATAGATGACGGAAGCCAACCCACTGAACCAGCCCCCGCCCGGGCGGTGCTCCGATACGTAGGCAACCAACGGGGAGAACCAGTCGACGCCGAGCAATACCGCGCAGAACGCAGACCAAGCCGCGATCAGACCGATGGCGAAGGCCAACTGCGCGGGCAACGTGGCTCGCGCCCGGGAATCACTGAAGAACGCGTGCTCGAGGCTTCTCAATTCGATTTCGAGCAGTCGCTGGTACGCAAGAAGCTTTTCGCGATCGAACTCCGTAAACAATCGATGTAGCCTGATCGTGGCGGACAAGTCGCGATTAAGCTCGACATCACGAAAGATCGGTGCCGGGAAGCGGCTGACGCGCACCCTCGGCCACCGAGAAAGCGAGAACGGGCGGGACACCATCTTGGAGATCCACTTGGCGGCACGCTCAAGTCCCGAATCTGTCACCCCGCCGAACCGCCGGTAGGGCGCGACCTGGTCGCGAAGCCGCGTCACCGCCGGGGAGGGCGGGTGCTTGGCGCTGGGCTTGGCGGCAACGCAAGCACGGTCTAAAAACGCATAGAAGTCGGAGACGATCGAGATCCAGGGAAGGTCTGGCATAGGGCGTCCGATACGCAGCCTGGGCGATGGGATCGGTGTCTCGAGCCGCCCAACGTCGATCCGCTCGGCCCCCGGCCGTTCGCACCATAGGGTGCCCCCACGGACTTCATCCTACGCAGAGGGATTGGGCGGAAAGGGGTGACGGCATGCGGGGTCGTTCCACCGCTCAGCCTGGCGGGCGGGGCTTTGGCGGCGGCCGGCGCGAGTGGAACGCCTTCTAAATCCGAGGCGTGCACAGCACGACGCCCACAGATCTAGTCGGGCTTGCGGACGCTTGGGCCTCGGTGCCGCGCTCGGCTACGGTACAGATCGATCATCTCCCCCTAAGCCTGCTTCAACGATGCCCAACCTCAACAAAGTCCTCGGCGACGAAATCCGCCGCCTCGCCCGCAAGGAAGCCCGGGCCGAGCTCGCGTCCACCCAGAAGAGCCTGCGTGACGCCCGCCGGCAGCTCACGTCGCTGCGCCGGCAGGTCCACGAACAGCGGCGCGAGATCAAGGCGCTCGCCCGCCAACTGAAGCCCTCCCGTGCGGCCCCGGAGCCCGAGGAAACGGACGCACCGCGTCCGCGGTTTTCGGCGGACTGGGTGGCCAAGCACCGCGCGAAGCTGGGGCTGTCCGCCGCGGACTACGGCAAGCTGGTCGAGGTCTCGCCCCTGACGATCTACAACTGGGAGAAAGGGGCGTCGACGCCCCGCGAGGAGCCGCTGCGGCGCTGGGCGCGGGTGCGCAAACTGGGGAAACGTGAGGCCCTGCGTCGGCTCGAAGCGATGGCGGGGTAGCCCCCGTCCTGTAGCGACGGGCCGACGCCGCGCGGTTGCCCCCTCGCGCCGCATGGCTGAACCCTGCTCCTGCATGCGTCGCTGCGCCCGTAAAGCTTCTGTCGCCACGTCTGCGAAGCCCAACGGGTTGCTCGTCCGCCTTCGCTCATCCTCTAGGCTCAGCCCAGGGTCTGTCCGTGGCGTGAGGCCTTGGCTACGTGTGTTAGACGCGTCGCGAGGCTGACGCTCAGAGCGCCCAGAATCCCCATTGCCCCCACCCGTGCGCATCTTTGCGCGTCCCGAAGATCGAGTAAGTCCCCACAAAAAAACGCCCCGGCCTCCTTAGAGAACCGGGACGCTTCCGGGGGCAATTGTCTATCTACTTAATAAATGTACCAAGAACCGTTCCACACCGTAGTCCCACCCCAAAGATTAAGGCCATGTGTTGACCGTTCCAGAGCCGGCCTTGGGATCCGGCACGCCCCCCGAGCCTTCGACCGCATACGCCCCGATCGGGTCGTCCGAGTCCGGATCGATCTGCAAGAACCGGATGGCTTCGGGGTCGTACGGGGTTCCCGCCGCCCCGTGGACCGTGAAATACCACCGGAGCGCGCCGTCGGCAAAGGTCTTGCCCAGGACCACCAGTAAGAACGAGCCGGCGTTTCCGTTGAAGAGCGGATATCCGGCAAACACCTGGCTGACCACCTGTTGGCCGGCGCCGGGTGAATCAACCACAACCTCATAATTCGGATCGAGCGACAAAACAGCATTCCTTTCTCCCCGGGGAACACCAGGTCAAGCAGGCTTCTCCTGTGAAACGGCCCCCCCGGAACGGGCCGTCCTTCACAGATACGCAGGACCGGGATAGAATTTCTCACACGGTGAGAGATGTTTCGATTTTTTGGAGAGAGACTATGCCCCGAACAAATTCGTTCCGGTCGGTCGCCACGCTGGTTGGTGGCTGTGCGTTGTCGCTGCCGGTGGCCACCGCGGGCCTGGGCGTCACCATCGGCTCGCCGATCGAAGCGACAGGCCCGGTGATCTTTCAATCGAGTTTTCTCCCGCCCGCCGAGGATTTTTTGGCCGGCTCCTTGCTGATCGGCGGCCTGGGCCCCACGGATATCGTTTTCCCTCTCGAGGGCGGCCCCGGTGAGATGCATTACGAAATCGCCCTCACCGCCCTGAACGCAGGGATTGAGCCGTGGACCAACCTGTGGTTCGAATGGGGCGACGGCAAGGGTGATGATTTCGTGCCCGGAGGTGCGCAAGCAGTCTTCGATGACCGCGACCCCGCGACATTTCCGATCGACAACGTCGACTTCGAGCAAATCACGCTTATCGGCATCACGGCCGCGGAGCTGAGCCGACCTGTTGCCCCGCTCGGGATCGGCACGGGTTTATCCACAACCGCCCGAATCCTGGCCACCTTCACCCTCGATGGGGTGGCGTCCGACTACGCAACGTTGCGGGTCACGACCGCGGTTCCCGAGCCGCAGGCATTAGGAGCCCTGGCCTGCATTCTCGGCACGCTGCGACGGCGTCAGCGCTGAAAAAACCACAGCGGCGTCCCGCCGGCGTCGAACGGTCCGCTCGACATCTCGTCGAAACCAGTCGATGCGGCGTGGCCATCGGCAAATGATGATTGTGTCCGTTCGCCCGGGTGCGGAAACCCGAGCCCCCACGCTTCAGACGCGGGCCGGGTGCCAAACCGTTGCCGGCCCTGGTTCACGGTGACGCCGAGGCGTACCGCTGGATCGGCCAGCCACGGAAACTCGCCGGGGTTCCGGATCGAATCCCAAGCCATGAATTCGGACTCGCCGCGTAACCCGCCCGGCTCGCTGATCAGGATCGGGCCGTCCGGCGCCCACCGCCCGTTGATGGCGTAGCCCAACGGTCCGCTCCCGTATTCGATCGGCGCAAAGAGCGACTCGGTCTGCGGGCACCCGCGGAATCCGGGCCCTCGCCGCTGCCCGAAGCCGAAATCGTCTTCCAAATCCAATTCGTCAGAAATCACGTCAAACCACCATCGCTCGCCAGGTGCGGTCGGCACGACAACGCGCGGGATGCGCGCGTCCCCGTTCGTCATCGCCGAATGCCACGCGGTCTGCAGCTGGCGGAGGTTCGACAGGCACACGGCACCCCGCGATGCGCTTCGCGCGGCACCTAACACCGGAAGCAACAGGCTGATCAGCAGCGCCACGATGGCCATCACGACCAACAGCTCGATGAGGGTGAACGCGGCATGCCGCAGGCGGCCGTTCACTTGAGATCCCGCGGCGCGGTCCACACCTGGATCGACCGGCTCCCGATGAGCGTTAAGCTCGCAGCGGCCTCGTTCCAAGACAGCTGCTTGATGACGTCTCGGGGCCCAGTGAACGGGAGTTGGACCACCTCCTCGCCCGACTCTGCGTCGATGACCCGGACGGAGTTCGACACCCCGAAGAGCAGGCGCTGCGACGGCGCGTACGTCAGCGCGGTCAGGTTGCTTGCGCCGGGGTCCCGCCATACCGGTCTCAGGCTAGCGGACCGATTCGGCTCGAACACAAAAATTTCGCCCGTGCTGGTGCCTAGGTAGAGCCGACCGAGCGTGGGCGCCAAAAACGCGGCAC
Source organism: Planctomycetota bacterium (assembly GCA_039182125.1). Classification (NCBI taxonomy): domain Bacteria; kingdom Pseudomonadati; phylum Planctomycetota; species Planctomycetota bacterium. The sequence continues at coordinate 2,157 of JBCDCH010000085.1, read as the reverse complement.
TCACGATCCGGTCTTGGAGTTTCAGGTCGTCGATTCGCCAAGTTTCATCGGCCGTTTCCAACACGCCGACGCGTCTTCCGGCGGCGTCCTTCCGGACGGAGAAGAAGCCTTCCGTCCGGCCCTCAACGAGCAAGGGACGCGCTTCGGCGACGGCTTCGTCGGCGACCAACGACGTGGCGCCATCGATCAACGAAAGCCGGTACAGCCGCCCCGTCTCGACCTCTCGGAATCGGTAGTGACCGCCGATGTCGAAGCCAACCCCACGCACGGGCACGTGCTCGGGAGTCGCCACTTGCCGGGCCGGGTCGTGGACGTTCACCAATCTCACGGTGCGATCGGACAGTTGCATCACGAGCCACGCGGCGTCGGGCGAGAACGAGAGGCCGCGGGGCCGTTCTTTAAACCGGAACATCGATCGTGGGCGACCCTCGAGCTGCTGATACTGAACGACGAAGCCGTCCCCGATCTGTTCGCACCAAGCCACCGCCGTGGCGTCCGCCGTGGCGGCCATCGCGGTTGTTGCGGGGTTCGGTTGCGCGAGATGGGCGAACGGGTTTTCGATGCCCACGGCCTCGGCGCGAGCGCGTAGGAACCGCCACGGCCACGCACGCTCCGATTCCGGCACCCGGTTGAGCCTCTCCAACAGCGTCGCCGGGTCTTGCTCCGGAAGTCCGGTCACGACGTCGCGGTACAGCGAAGTCAGGTCGGGTGACAACGCGGCACGTTGCGCCGAACGATCGGCGAGATGTCGACCGCCGATCAGCCCGGCCACGACGGCGGTGATGGCCACGCCGACGGCGACCCGGACCCGCCATTTGGCCCGCGTGGCGTCCGCCGCGTGGAGCGCCTGGAGCAGCGCCCCCGCGTGGGCGAAGCGCTGCCCCGGGTTGGCCAGCAGCCCCGGCTGGATCGCTTTCCGCCACCGCCCCAGCGACGGGTAAGCGGCGATCAGTTCCGCCAGGATCGTCGCCAAGGAGAAAACGTCGCTCCGCATCGTCGGCGGGCGGCGCGCCGTATCCGTCCGCAGTTCCGGGGCCAGATATCCGTACGTGCCGCCGGCCCGGAGGCGCGCGGCGAGTTCCGGGAGAACTCCGTGTACCTCGTTACTTTTGCGCGCGAGCCCGAAGTCGATCAGCGTCGGCTCGCCGCCGTCGCTGACCATGACGTTCGTCGGTTTGAGGTCGCCGTGCACGACCCCGGCTTCGTGCAGGGTGGCGACCGCGTGCACCAAGGAACGCACCAGCCGTTCGATCGGGACAGGCGTGCCGTCGGCGACCACCTCGTCGAGCCGAAACCCCTCGATGAAATCAAGGACGAGGTAGCGTCGCCCCGCCGAGCCACCGAACCCACGCACGCCGACGATGTTCGGGGAACGGAGCCCCTCGAGCATGCGCGCTTCGTGGGCCAGCCCCTCGTCGTCGTTGGCCCCAGAGCCCTCGTCCCGCGCGGCGACCTTGATGACGACGATGTCCTGGGTGTTGGATTCGCCCCCGATCCAGACGTCGGACTCGCCGCCGGTGGCGATGCGTTCGAAGACGAGGAAGCCGTCGTCCCGCGCGGCCGCGAGCCCTGGGTGCGCCCAGCACGGGTCGTCGCTCGATCGAGAGCGCCCGTCATCGAAGAGCCCGGTCAGCAGATCCCGGCTCGGTTTCAGGCTATCGCGGGTGGATCGCATCGATGGTTTGGAGGGCTTCGGACAAATCGCTTTGCGGCGCGTCCCGAATGACGGCGGCGAGCTCCGCCAACTCGGATTCAATGTCTTTTGCGCTGCCCGCGTATTCGGCGAGGAGCAGGCGCAGCACCCGCCGGAATTCGCGTCTCGCCTTGGCGCGGTGGCGGTGCGCCGTCGCGGTCGAGGTCTGGAGGGTCGTGGCCAGCACCTCACAGGTCGGTTCCGGCTCGCGCCCGATCAGCGGTTTGAGCAGGCTCGCTTGGTATACGCGCCAAGTCAGCTGGTTTTCTCGTTGTTTCCACTCCGACCTGAGCGCTTCGCTGACCCGTGCCACGACTTGGCAGGCCCAGGCCACGTCAAAGGCGCTTACTTCGGCCGGATGGTGCTGCTGCCTCACGCCGGCACGCTCCTTTTCCGATCGATAATGCTTGCCGTACCCACGTCCACGCCTGCGTAAGTCGGAGTACGCAAAATTCATCATCGCG
>JBCDCH010000084.1 GCA_039182125.1 Planctomycetota bacterium | reverse complement strand
CCCCCCCCCCCCGGTGGCGGCGCCCCCAAACCCCCACCCCTTGTGTGGTGCGGCCGCCCCCCCCCCCACCAAACGGGGGGGGGGGGGTCCCCGGGCGGGGGCCCCGCGCCCCCCCCCCCGCCGCGGAGTTCCGAACGATCGTTCGGAGGTCAAGGGTCATGAAGCCTCCCGCTTCCGCACACGGCGAACTATCACGCCGCCGCCCAGCAGCGTCAGCCCGACGACCGCGGACAGCGGATCGATGGCACCCCCGCCGCCTCCGCCGCCGAACCAGTCGAGGTCACCGCCGTTGGAGGGCGGCCGGCCGGGCGCGTCCGTCTCAACACGAACGATCGGTTCGCGCTCGATTCGGGCCTGATCCGGCTTTCCGCTCGAGTTGGACGCGAGCCGCGTCGGCCCTAACTCCGCCATCGACGCCTCACGCATCGCTTCCAGTTCGGCGTTCAGTTCGGCCCGGCGTTCCCGGTCCCGCGCCACCCGCAGTGCGTTCCGCCGGTCGATGTTCCATCGTTGATACTCGCCGTCGTTTTCCAACACGATGAACGAGGTGTACTCCGTGACGATCGAATACGCCTCGCCGAGCCGGACGATCTCTTCGATCACGGGCCGGTCGCGCACGCCGCTGGCGTCGGCGTCCTTGAGCAGCGTGTCGACGCGCTGCAGCGCCCACATGCGCTCGATCTCGGGGTTCTGCGTCGCGCGGTCGTTGTTGCGGTCGGGGAAAATCAGCGTCGTGTCCCGCACGACGGCCCGGCCGGCGATGGTCGCGTCGACGGTGACGGTCGCCTCGCCGCTGCCGCGGTAACGCCCGAAGACCCGCAGCGGCGCGCCGTGGTACAGGCTGGGCAGCACCGCCGGCTCGACGTCGTACGTGTCGACCCCGGCGATGCGGATCGCCAGGTCGGTCGCGGCGGGGCGGGTGAGTTTGCGGCGGAACGCCTCGGCCCGACGCTCGAAGTCGTCACCGCGCGAGAGGAAGTCTGCCAGCCCGCCGCTGCGTTGCGCGAGCTGTTCGAGCATCGGCCGGTTCACGTCGTTGCCCACGCCGATGGTGAACAGCCGCGCGTGGGCCGGACGTTGACGGGCGGCGGCCAGCAGCGTCGCCTGGTCGCGCTGCTCGGTCAGGCCGTCCGAGAGCACGACCACGTTCAGCGGCCGGTCGGGCTGCCCGTAACGCATCGCCGCCTCGATCGCGGGGCGCAGTTCGGTGCCGCCGCGGGCGTCGCGGCCGTTCAGGAATTCGCGAGCCCGGGCCAGCGCGTCGTCGCTCGACGCGGTCAGGTCGCCGAACAGCGTGGTCGGCACCGTGTTGAACGCCATGACCTCGAACCGGTCGTCCGGCCCGAGCGCCTCGATGAACTTGCCCAGCGACGCCGCGGACAGCCGCAGCTTCTGATCGTGACGCATCGAGCCCGACACGTCGAGCACGAACACGTAGTCCATGCCCGTGTCCAGCTTTGCCAGTTCCTGGCCGGGCGTGAGCGTGAGCATGAAGTAGCCGTCCTCGCCGTCGGGGCGGGACGTGATCAGGTCGAGGCCCGTCCGTGCGCGTTGGGTCTGGTACGCCAGCACGACGTCGCGGTCCACCGCGCCGCGGCCGCCGGTCAATTCCAGCGACGCCTCGTGGAAGCGGTCGTTGCGGCGCGTGAACACGAAGTCGTCCGCGTGGCTGGGGCTCTCCATCCCGGTGATCGGGATCTCGGAGAGCACCCGCATTGTCAGCGAGAACCGGCCGGTCACCGTGCTGTCCACGTCGCGCCGCGTCGTCGTCGATAGCGGGTAGATGTAGTCCGCCCAGTCGTGGTCCGTGTCCAGCTTCTGGTAGTACGTGATGCGGATGCGCTGCTCGGCGTTCGCGAAGATCGGGAAGATGCGCAGCTCGAACGTCTTGTAGTCGACCTGTTCGAGCAGCCCCGGGTCCTTGGGCCTGGGCTGCCGCCGGTAGCTTTCATAAACCTCGCGGGCGCGCTGCTTTTCCAACACCTCGCCAATCATCTCCTGACCGTTGATCCACATACTGAAGTTGGCGACCGACGCGCCCTCGGGCACGGGGAAGGTGTAGAGCGCCTCGACGGTGCGGTCTTCGGTGTTGAGGAAGACCTGGTCGACCTGCGTGACGGCGATGCCGTTGTTGATCGTGACCGTGACGTCGTGCTCAACCTGCTCGAGCACGCCGCCGAACGGGCCGTCCGCGACGAGCAGCCCGGCCGCACGAATCGGCATGGTGGGCAGCAGGCACAGCAGCGCCAGCACGGCGGGGACGAGGCGAGACAAGAGACGGACGCGCGGCATGGAAACCTCCCTGGATAAGAGCGGGCCGGCACCCTCGGCCGGCTTCTCCCTTCAATGCGAAGGCCGTGCCGAAGCGGCGGACTGAACGAAAGCCGTTTCAGAGACTGGATTTGCGACTGGGATCGTAGATGGGCGTATGTATCTGTGGCGAAGCTTTGAACATCTGATGATCGGGTTGATGTACATTTGATGTATGAGTTTTTTCGACGCGTCGCAGCGCAATCTGGTCGGAGCCGTCGCCGAACTGGCGTTCTGCAACCCGTTCGAGCCGCGGCGGATCGACGCAGAGCGGCGCGCTTTGGGGCGGGACGGCCCGGCGGGCTCGGCGGTGTGGTCGCTTGACGCGGGCAGCCCGGAGGGTCGGCCGGAGCTACGCGAATTGGCGGATCGGTTGGCACCCGCGCTATCGCGAGCGCGGGCCAAGCTCGCGGAGGGGGCCAAGCCCTCTCCCGCGGATTTGGCTGCCTATGAGGACGCAACGCTGTACCTGCTTTACGACCGTTATCGCGACCGGCTCGAGCAGCTCTATCGCACCGCGGCGGCGGGGCGGGGGCAGGGGCGCGGCACGACGGTCAAGTGGTGGCCGGCGTTCGAGGCCGAGTTCGATCACCTGCTGCGGCCGGCGGGGGCGCCGCTGGTCACCGACTACGAGCCGGCCCATGTGCTCGCCTGCTTCTTCCAGATCCGTCGCGCGTTCGACGCGATCTTTACGGCGATCGTCGGGCGCTCGCCGTGCCTCGCGTCGCTGCGGGCGCGGTGTTGGGAGTCGGTCTTCACCGCCGACCTGCGGGCTTACTACCGCGGGTTGTACCGCAAGATGGACGGCTTCCCCACGCTCATCGTCGGCCCCACCGGCACGGGCAAGGAACTCGTCGCCGGCGCGATCGGCCGGTCGCGATACATCGCCTTCGACGCGGATACCCGCCGCTTCACGGAAAAGATCGATGGCGGCTTCTTCGCGCTCAACCCCGCCGCGCTGCCCACGCCGCTGATCGAGTCGGAGCTGTTCGGGCACGTCCGCGGCGCGTTCACCGGCGCCGTCTGCGACCACACCGGCTACCTCGAAGCCTGCCCGCCGCGCGGCGCGGTGTTCCTCGACGAGATCGGGGAGCTCGACCCGGCCGTCCAGGTCAAGCTGCTGCGGGTGCTGCAGACCCGCACATTCAGCCGTGTCGGCGAAACCCGCAGCCGGACGTTCGCCGGCAAGCTGATCGCCGCGACGCACCGCGACCTGCCGGGCATGATGGCCGACGGCGGCTTCCGCACAGACTTCTATTACCGGTTGTGTGCCGATGTGGTGAGGACCCCGAGCCTGCGCGAAGTGCTGGATGGTCGGCCGGACGATCTGCAGGACCTGGTGCGTTTCCTCGCGACGCAGGCCGCTGGCGACTCGCCCGATGCCGAGGCGTTGACGCAGCGGGCGTTGGACTGCGTACACCGCAGCTACGGCCGCGCGTATGCTTGGCCGGGCAACGTGAGAGAGCTGGAGCAATGCGTCCGTGCCCACCTGATCCGGCGAGACTACGTGCCGTTCTGTCAAGAAAAGAGCCCGAAGCGCGTGGCCAAAGACTGGGACGGGCTGTTCGAACGGGCGGACGCGACGGCGGAGTCGGTGTTGAGCCGGTATGCGCAGCGGGTCTACGAGAAGTCGGGTACCTACGCGGAAGCGGCACGCGTCATGGACCTAGACCGGCGAACGGTCAAGCGGTTGTTGGACGCCGCGCGCGGTGCGTCGGAAATGATCGTGACCGCAGGCTGAATCAACGCGCGATCAAGAAAGCAGATCCGAAGCCGGTTGGCAACACCGACCTGCCGATGCGATGCGATTCATTCACTGCAGGTGGCATCTCGGTCTAAACAACCGATGGCAGGCGACACCGTTAGGCCGTCGCAGCCATCGCCGCGCTTCCTTGGTGCCGACTGACCAGCGATCGAAGCTCAAACACCGCGCTGAGGATCACCGGCACCAACACCAGCGTGAACACCGTCGAAATCAGCAGCCCGCCCACCACCACGGCGCCCAGACCGCGGTACAGCTCCGAGCCCGAGCCGGGCAGCAGCACGAGCGGCAACATCCCGCCCACCGAGGTCAGCGTGCTCATCATGATCGGCCGGACGCGGCTGGCGGTCGCGCGGGCGATCGCTTCGCGCGCCGGCAGCGGGTCGCAGCAGTCGGCCTCGTCGGCCTTGCCCCGCAGGTAGTTCAGCGACTGGTGCACCAGCAGGATCGCGTTGTTCACCACCACGCCGGCCAGGATCACGAAGCCCAGGATCGTCAGCACGTCGAGGTTCTGCACGGGCATGTACCGGTCGGCGACCGACCATTCGTGCACGATGGCCAAGCCCAAGAACCCGCCGAACGTGGCGAGCGGCACGCTCACCATGATCACCAACGGGTACGTCCAGCTCTGGAACAGCACCACCATCACCAGGTACACGATCGCAAACGCGAGGAACAGCGAGCTGCCCATCGTGCCCAGCAACGTGCCGTCGCCCAGCAGCGCGGCGCGGATGTCGTTGAGCGCCCCGGCCGAGCCCGCCTGCGACACCTCGATGCCCGGCGCGATCTCGCCGGTGCCGCGTAGCTCGTCCACCAGTTCGTCCACCCGCGCGATCGCGTCGGACAGCGGCACGGTCGGGGGCGGTGTGAACTGCAGGGTCACGGCCCGGGTGCGGTTCGCGTGCTTGATCTGGTCGGCCTCGCGCACGTGATCCACCGACGCCAGCGAACGCAGGTCCAGCACGTGGCCCGTGGGTGCCGCGATCGGGGCGTTGAGCATCGCGTCGATCGGGGCGTCGGCGGTCAGCGCGTCCTGAGTGATGAGCTTGATGTCCTTGAGCTCGCCGCTCATCTGGAACTGCCGGGGCATCACATAGCCGTCGCCGTTGATCGCCACGGCCAGCCCCACGTCGCTGCGGGTCAGGCCCAGGTCGCGGATGCGTTCGTCGTTTGGCTTGATGCGCAGCTCGGGCGTAGGCAGCATGAAGTTCACCGGCTCGGGCGTGACCGTTCCTGGGCCGTATTCATCGAAGAGCCGCACGAACAGCGCCGCCCCCGCGTCGGACACTTGGTCGAGGTCTTCGCCGGCCAGATCGATCTTGATCGCTGAGCCCGTCGTGCCGCCGGTGCGGAACAGCGGGAACTGGAACGTGAACCCGAACACGTCGCCGCTCGTCACCTCCTGCCGCGAGGCGTGGTTGAGCAGCGGCACCGTGTCCACCACCTTGCTCGGGTCGCGCGGGATGCCCGCTTGGAACAGCCGGCCGTCGAAGGCCACCATGAAGTGATGATCGAGCATCGGCGCTTCCACCTGCAAATCAGGGTCGTCCGGATCACCGGCCGGGATCATGAACGTCCGCCCCGTACCCTCCGATCGCTCGCCGCGGATCAGGGACTCGGCCACGAACTTGTCTTCGGTCGCCTCCCACGCGGGCTGCACGGTTTCTTGGATGCGCTCGCCCATTTCGCGGAGTTGATCCAGCGTGTACCCCGGCGGGGGCACCATCACGTTGAACGCCAAGTTGCGGTTGCCGCGTGGCAGGTAGTCCATCGGCGGCAGCAAGAGATACGTGCCCACGCTCGTCACCGAGCCGAACGCCGCGATGATCGCCAAGCGCCGCGGCCACGTGCCGATCAGCCCGTGGATCATCGCTCCCACTAATTCCGGGAACCGACCCGCGGCGCGAGAAGCGTTTTGGAACTTGGTTTTCACGGCCGCGAACGCTCGGCCGAGGCCCGTCCGCGGCGGCGAGGTTGTCACGGCTTCGTCTTCATCCGGCCGGACCTTCGGCTTGAGCAGCCGCGCCGCCGCCGACGGGATCACCGTCAGCGACACGATCAGCGAAAGGGCCACCGCCGCCATGATCGCGATCGCGATGTCTCGGAAGAGCTGCCCCGCCTGCTCCTGGATCAGCAGGATTGGGAAGAACACCACCAGCGTCGTCGCCGTCGAGGCCAACACCGCGCCGGCCACTTCCTTCGCGCCGTCGGTCGCGGCTTTGCGCGGCGTCTTGCCCATCTCCAGGTGACGGAAGATGTTTTCGATCACCACGATCGCGTTGTCCACCACCATCCCCACGGCGAACGCCATGCCCGCCAGCGAGATGATGTTGATCGACCGGCCCATCGCCACCATCACCACCATCGACGCGATCACCGAGATCGGGATCGCCACCGCGATGATGCCGATCGTCCGCAGCGACCGCAGGAACAGCAGCAGCGTGATCACCGCCAACGTCCCGCCCACCAGGATGTTGCCCTGCACCAACGCGATCGCGTCCTTCACGTAGGTCGAGCTATCCCAGGTCTGCACCAGTTCGAGCGTGCCGTCGATGCCCTGGCGCTTCGCTTCCTGTTCGAGCAGGCCGCCGGGTTGGTTGAGCAGCCGCACCTCTTCCTGAATGCCGGCCATGGTCTCGAGCATGTTTCCGCCCGGGGCCATCTGGAAGTTGAAGAACGGCATCAGCACGCCGCGGGCCTTCACCCAGTCGGTCGGCTCCTTGTAGGAAAGCGCCACCTCGGCCACGTCACGGACGTACACCGGCCCGGCCTCGTCGCGGCGGATCACCGTGCTCGCTACTTCTTCCACGTCCTCGAACCGGCCCACCGATCGGACCCGCAGGTCGTTCTTGCCGTCCGCGAGCCGACCGCCGGAAAAGTTTTCGTTGGTCCGCTCGATGGCGGTCATCAACTCCCGATACGTGATGCCGCGCTGCGCCAGCGCCACCGGGTTCAGCCGCACCTGCACCTCCGACTCCCGGCCGCCGCGGATGCCCACCTCAAGCACACCGGGGATGCGCTCGAAGCGCTGCTTGAGACGCCGCTCCATAAAGTCGTACATCGTGGTCGTGTCGAAATCCGGGTCGGTGGCCGAGAGCCCGATCCAGGCCATGTAGTCCACCGACTCGGGATCGATGCCTTCGAGCGCCGGTTCGTCCACGCCCTCGGGGTAGCCGGGCACCTCGGAGAGCTTCTGGTCCACCTCGGCCAGCGCCTCGTTGATATCGGTTCCGGTCGCAAACTCCAGCCGCACTTGCCCGCTGCCCGACTGGCTCACGCTGGTCATCGACACGAGGTTCGACACTTCGCCAAGGAAACGCTCCTGCTGTTCCACCACGTCGGACTCGATCTCCGCCGCCGACGCGTTCTCCCAATCCGTGGTCACGGAGATCACCACCGAGTCCACCGCCGGCGACATCTGGATCGGCACGGAGGTCATCGCGATCACCCCGGCCATGACCGCGAGGATCACGCCCACGGACACGGTGATCGGCTGCTTCACGGCGAGTTCGATAAGGCGGTTCATGAGGCTCTCTCGGTCGGAGTGATGACGTTCGATAGAAGCGTCACGGGTCGTGATCAGGCCGCCCGCGACGGCGTCGGGCGGGTCACAAGTTCATGCCGCCGCTGGCTTCGATGCGCTGCCCGGTCACCCAGCGCGAATCGTCCGAGGCCAAAAACGCAATGGCATCGGCGATGTCGTCGGGACGCCCCGGCCGGCCCAGAGCGGTCAGCCCCGAGATGTGTGCCTGCACCTGGGGGTCGTTCAGCCATTCGTTCATGTCGGTTTCGGTCGCACCGGGCGCGATGCTATTGACCGTGATGCCGCGTCGCCCGAGGTCTTTCGCCAGGTGTTGGGTGAACACGTCGATCGCCCCCTTGGTGGACGCGTAGGCCGTGTACTGCGGCATCGAGAAGCGGGTCAGGCCGGTCGACAGGTTGATGATCCTTCCACCATCGAGCATCCGTTGGGCCGCTCGTTGGGCGGTGAAGAACGCGCCTTTGACGTTGAGGTTGTAAAGCCGATCGAACTGCTCTTCCGTGGTGTCGGCGAACGTCACCTCGGCGTTCACCCCGGCGTTGTTCACCAGCACGCCTAGATACGGCTGGCCGTCGTGCCCCCACGCCGCGTCTAGTTGCTCGAACATCGCGTCGATCCCGGCCAACGAACTCAGGTCGCCTCCGACCACGGTCGACCCGCTGATCTCCTGTGCCACGGCTTCGGCGGCTTGCTGGTTCCGGGCGTAGTGGATGGCCACGCGAAACCCGTCGGCGGCCAATCGCGTCGCGGCGGCCTTGCCCAGGCCTCGGGAAGACCCGGTGATCAACGCGGTTTTTGCAACGTGGGGAAATGTTTCGCTAGGCATCAGGAGTACTCCAAAGCGTTAGAAAATCGAAGTCGATCGGGGGAACGTAGGCATGACTCATGCCGGGCATCAGGGCATCGGCTCGGGATTCGCGTCGGACGTGAGATGTTCGTGGATGATCTTCCAGCCGTCGCCGGTGCGCCGCATCACGATCGTGCCGAATTGGCGGATGCGGAACGCGTCTTCGTAGGCTTGGTCTTCGCCGCCGGAGAACACAAAGCTCGCCACCGCCAGGTCGCCGTCGAGAGAGACCTCGGCCGGACGTTCGAGCACTATGCGGAAGCCGCGCATCGACGCCATCATCGGCTCCCATTGCGCCGCGTACTGATCGAAGTTGTCGAGCTCGATCACACCGCCGGCCACGTTGTCGAACACCGTCACCGCATCGTCGCCCGCGGCGTACAGCGGACGCATCGGCTCGCTACGCCATGCGGCGTCGCCGGGGCTCCAACCCTCGATCCATTGATCCAGGATCGCCCGCACCTTCGCTTCGTCGCTCATCGGTGGGTCTTTCGGCTGCTTCCAATCGGCCTTCCCGGCCAGCACGTTGTTCCCGGCCATCGGGCCCTTGAATTCGATGACGTTGCCGTCCGGGTCTTGGATGAAGCCCACCCGCACGCCCAGGGCCGGAAAATCGATCGGGCCGGAAAAGGTAGGCGTCCCACGCTGGGCCAGTTCGGTGAGCGTGGCGTCCACGTCGTCCACGAGGAAGCACAGGTGCGTGAAGCCCCGTTGGGCGAAGTGCTCCGCAAAGTCGGCAGGGGTTGGCAGGGCGGCGGTTTGGTCGCCGGTCGGCGCGGATACCAGCTCGATCAGGAAGCCGTTGCGTTCGAGGTACGAGAGCCGCGTGCCGTCGAGCCCGTCTACGGTCCACTCCACCACGGGCTCAAAGCCGAGGGTCTCCCGATACCAGCGGTCGCTGGTCTCGAAGTCGGCCGCGTGAACCATCACGTGGTCGATCTTCATCGAGGCCAGCGGATCGACCGTCGGCGAAGAAGTCATTTGGGGTTTGGGCGCTTGGGCGTGGGCGCTCAACGCGCCGGCCAGGGTGCCGAAGGCGGTGGCGAGGGCGAGCGTGGTTGAAGTCGAGAAAAGATGCGTCGGCATGGCTGGGTTTCCTTGCGGTTTAAAGTTGAAGCGGGCAGCGTCCGGTGAAGCGGGACCTGTCATCTCGAAATCACTCGCCCAGCGCCAGCCGGGCGTCGTCGTCGGCCACGTCGGGGTTGAGGATGGTCACGGTCGTCTCGGTCCGCAGGCGCTCGTTGCCCTCAATCACCACCCGGTCGCCTGCGCTCAGATCACCCGCGGCGAGCGCCACCCGGCCCTCGGTCTCGAAGAGGATCCGCACGTCGTTTCGCACGGCCTGCTCTTCCCCATCGCCGGTCTCCACCACGAACACGTGGGCGCCGCGGGCGGAACGAATCACGGCGTCGCGGGGCACGGTGATGTGCGGTCGCGCGGCACCCGACGGCACCCACGCCGTCACCGACATGCCGGGGCTCAGGCGCTCGCCGTCGTTGGCGAACGCCACCAACACGGGGAACGTGCGAGCCCGCGCGTCCACCTCGGGCACGGCCCGGATCGCGGCCGTGGTGACCGAGCCGGTGGGCGTCTCGAGGCGGATGCGGGCGTCGTCGCCGGCTTCGCTCAGCGCCGCGGCGAAGCGTTCGGGCACCTCGAGCCGGGCTTCGATGTTTCCGGACGACACCAGCGTCACGATCGCGTCGCCGGGGTCCACCCATTCGCCGGGCTCCACGTGGCGGGCCACCACGCGGCCATCGAACGGCGCGAGGATGCTTAAGTCGTCGAGTTGGATCTGCGCCAGTTCGCTAAGACGCTCCGCCGCGTCGGCTTGGAGCCGGGCAGACTCGAGCCGCGCTTCGGCCACTCGGACCGCGGTCTGGCCGTCGCGTAGTTCGCGTTGCGTGGTTGCGTCACGTTCGGCCAGGGCTTCCAGCTGCTCGAGGTCGCTTTGGGCTTGCGCGAGTTCGGCCTGCCGTTCCATGGTGATTGCTTGGCGAGCGAGCAGTTCGGCCTGTGTCTCGGCCAGGTGAGCGCGGTGTCGGGCGTCGTCGATCGCGGCGATACGCTGGCCGGCCGTCACGGCGTGGCCTTCGTCCACCATGACTTCGGCGATCGCGCCCGCTTCTTCAGCCGCCACCGAAGAGCGCGAAATCGCCTGGAGGCTGCCGGTCACGCGTTGGTGTTCGGCCACCGTTTCTTGGATCGCCGCGGCGATCCTCACGGGAGTCCCCGCGGTTTGCGCTTCGGCCGCACCGAAACTGGCACCGAGCAGCAGGCCCCCGCCGATGATCGCGGCTTGGACCATCCGTCCGATGCGAGTGCCGTTGCCTGACGCGCCAAGCCGATCCAGCGCTCGCCGTAGCGTTGAAGCCCGTTCGGCGTGCTCGGCCGAGTCGTGCAGTCGACCGTCTATCGCGGCGAGGAGCTGAGCGTGCCGCGCCCGGGCCAATTGACGCTCGATCGTCTCCCGATTTTCATTGTTGGCTAGGGCGGCAGGACTCGTAATGGCGGAAAGAAAAGAGTTCATGGGGTCGTCCTCGGAGCGGTTTATGAATTTCCTGTTAAAAATTAGACCAGTCGTCTAGTTACCGGGCAAAAAAATCAACGGATTGCGAGCATGTGGTCAAACACCATCTCGATGAAGTCGCGGATCGCCTGTGTGCTACGCATAATCTGGGTTTGCACGGCCACGCCCTCCCAGGCGTCCAGCAGAAACGAAGCAAGCAGGTCCGGGTCCCAGGATTCCGCGATTTCGCCATGTTCTTGCGCTTCACGTAAACACCGGGCGAAGATTGATTTCCAGTGCCCCATGCCGGATTTCAGGGCTTCTTGCATGTCGGGGCTCATCGAAGCCACGTCCATGCCGAGTTTGGCCACCAGACAAGTCTGGTCAAAGCCGTTTTTGTCGTACCAGCCTTCTGCATCCTGGAAATGCGACCTCAGTCGATCGATCGCCGGCTTGCGACGGTCGGTGAGCTTCTGCGTGAGTTTGAGGCCGTAGCGGGCGGTAAAGTCCTCCACGATCGCCACGCCAAAGTCCTCCTTGGACTTAAAGTAGTGGTAGAACGAACCTTTCGGCACGCCCGCGGTCTTGAGGATTTCGTTGAGCCCGCAGCCGTGGTAGCCCTTCTGGCCGATGACGTCGGTGCCTACCTCGATCATGCGTTCACGGACATCCGTTTTTTCACTCGGAACCGTGGTGTTCATGGCTTTAGAATAGACCAGTCGTCTTGTTATGTCAACGCCCGGCGTAAAAATTCTTGTTAGCAGGCCTAGTTGTGTCTTTGAGGTCGAGGTTGAGGCGCGGTGACTGCGGTGTTCTTGGTTGCTGCTCGCTTCTTGCATCTCGATGTTCAACGCGTGAACGTCTGGGTTGGCCCGTGCTGGCCCGAAGGGGCGCCGCTTCGAGTTCTCGCGAGGCGGTCCATTGAGCCGCTTGTGAACGGGTTTGACGAGATGGGCTGAACCAAAGACATATATTTCTTATAAAAAGTTACGAGAGGGTGTCTCGTTAACTATTTTCTGCGAAGTTATCAACGTGATATGACCAATGCCTTGTGGTGCTTTAGATTTCTTTGGGTCGTTCGAGGGCGTCGGCGCACCTATCTCTGCGTCAGTTTTTCTACGTTCGAATGGGACCGATGCGCCGGATCTTTGGGGTGACAAACGGCTGGTTCGGTCACAGAATGCTCGTCGCCTGTCGGCCTAAAACACTTGTAAATCAAGTTAAAAATCAATCTACTGGGGTTGGGGTGTGATAGAGGTGGGTGGCGGTGAGTCATGGGGCCACGTCTTGCGGTAAGCATGCCTGAGTGACCAAGAGATCGTGTCGATCAAAAATCCAAATACGTATTCAACCTACTTGCATGTATCCCACGTGTGTACTACAAGAACTTGTGTAGACGGGTATTTTTTCTGGGTCCTTTCGCACGGGAGACATCATGCCGCGTTGGTGCAAACTGCTTCAGCATTGGTCTTTTTTGCATGCGCGTCGAGAGGCGATGCGTGACCGGGCGCGATATTCGATCCCGCGGCACGCCGGCAAACTCGAGCCGCTCGAGCCCCGGATGCTGCTCTCCTCCACGCCGATTGTGGTGGATGATCTCACGGACAGGGATGACGACAACACGGGTGCCGAACACAAGACGCTTCGTGACGCCATCGCCGAGGCTGCGGCGACTCCCGGTGCCGACACGATCACGTTTTCGGAGACCGCGTTCGGAACGGCTCCGGTGACCATTCAATTAGTCCAGGGAGCCTTGATGATCGACGACCCCGACGGGGTGACGATACAAGGCCCCGGGGCCGACTTGCTGACGATTCAGGGGGACGGCGGAAACGCGGTTTTCGATTTGCCTCAGCGTAATGGAGCGGGTATCGCTTCTCAGTTCACGCTTAGTCGAATGAAGCTGAGTGGGGGAACATACGGATTAAACATTAGGCCTGCGAACGGCGATCATCAAGTTGAATTAGATCAGTTATTGATTAGCGATAATACTACGGGAGGTATTCATAGCCTTGGCGATTTGCGAGTCGCCAATTCAGCAATCGTCGAAAACGATGGCGTCGGTATCAGCAGCAGCTTGGGTGATCTTGTGGTGGTGAACACCACGGTTTCGGGTAACCGAACCGCCACCGGCGCGACCGCCGGAATCTACAGCGGCTTCCGGACCAATACAACACTGCGCAATGTCACCGTTACCAACAATCACGCCTTGGCCGACGAAACCGATCCGGCCTTGATATCCGAAGCCCAGGCAATCGAAGCGGGCCTGTGGAGCGTCGTGACGTTGCACAACTCGATTGTTACGGACAACTACGCCGGACAGTCCCCGGTGATCATGGCGGATTTGGATTATTACGATTACACCCAGCCGGGGCCTCCCGACGGGCGTATCGATCCGGACAGCTCATTTAATTTAATCGGCTACGCCGCAGCCGGAGCCTTTTCGCCCAACAACGCAACCAACTTGGTGGGGGTCCCGGGCGGAACCGACAATCCAGACGCCAAGCTGGCTCCGCTGGCGTCCAACGGGTCGCCGCTCAAGACCCATGCTCTGCTGCCCGGCAGCGACGCGATCAACGCGGGGAGCGAGGGCTTGGCTCTTGAGTCCGACGGGGCCACGCCGCTCGAGTACGACCAACGCGGGAGAGGCAACCCGCGCGTCCTCGGGCCGGCCGTCGATATCGGTGCTTTTGAGGCCCTATACGAACCCGCCCTGCACCTCACGGCTAACCCGGACGTTACTTCCATCGACGAGACGGCCTCGACCGTAGCGCAGATCGTGGCCACGATCACGCCCCACCAACTTGGATCCGATTTCGCACCGAGCGACTTCGTCCTCCGTGGTGCCGATGCGGATCTTTTTGAGGTCGTGACGCATGCCGACGCCCCGTTTGCGTTGCGGCTTCGCGCCGGTCAGCCGATCGATTTTGGGATTAGCCCGGTCCTCGACGTAACCGTTGAGACCGTTTCGGCCGGCGTTACGTACGCGGCCGGCTTCAGCCTGCCGGTCAACGCTCTTTATCCATCCATACCGACCACACAGATCAGTCAAGGGCTTCAAGACGCGATCCGCGACAGCCTCGGCTTCACGGACGCCGATCGACCGCTGCAAACCGGCGACCTGGCGCGAGTCATCGAGCTCTATGGAGACCCGGCCCAAATCGGTGACCTCGAAGGCCTGGCTCAGTTGGTCAACCTGGAACGCCTGGTGTTGGCGCCCCGGAGCTTCGATACGGCGGGAGGACCGCTGGAACTAGGCCCCTCGGTAAAAAACGACCTGGGCAACCTGACTTATGTCCAGATTCAAGGGGCCGGCATCACGGATGCCGGGCTGGCCGCCTTGGCGGATTGGCTACCCACCGGCGTTGAGACACTGGACCTGCTCTACAACGAGGTCACGAGTCTGCCGTCCGATCTCTTGGCGTCGAATCGGCTGCCGGACCTTCAAGAGTTGCGTTTGCACGGCAACCCGATCGCCGAGCCAGGTCGGGCTTTGGCTAATGAAGACGGCACGAATAACCCGCTGGAGGCGCTCAAGGGATCGTTAGTGCAGCTCGACATCGTCTCGGCCGATCCCGACCTGGCGGTCTACGCAGAAGGCGAGAACGACCCGGTGAAAGACCTCGCTCGCCGGCTGTACTACCTGCCGACGCGGATGTTCGAGTGGGTGCGGAACAATGTTGAATTGGATATCTATCACGGGTTTATACGCAGCGCCCAAGCCGTGCTTGAGACTCGTCGCGCCAACGATTTTGATACAGCTTTGTTGCTCAAGGAACTTTTAGAGCATAGTGGCTTCACGTACGGAACCGATCTGCATTTGCGCTACAGCCTGGTCGATGCGCCGGCATCCGCCGTGAAACATTGGTTGGGCGTTCAAAATACCGAAGCGGCGTTGGATGTGCTCGGACTGATGTCCCCCAAAGACGATCTTCCGTCGCTCGCAAACGACGACAGCATTGTTTTTAACCACGCTTACCTCGAATGGCGTCCTACCCCGAATGGGGCGACCCTGGTTTTAGACCCCTCGTGGAAGTTTAAAGATCTCGCTAGTGAGGCACACGAGCTCCTTCGTAACCTCCACCGAGATCACGATCTGGGAGTCGACGGCGAGCTTAAGTTTGAGGAAAACGATTTCAATCACGCCGATGACTCTGATCGGGACGGCAATAATCTCAACGACGGATTTTTGGATCGCGAAAGACCTGTCGATGCCAGTGATTTCTACGCCGATCAGGTCCGCCGGCACTTGGCGGCGAATTACACCGGCAGTACCGTCGCCGAAGTTTCGTACGACGGCCCGATCATTCCCGTGGCAGTGTCGGACCTTGGCACGCCCCTACACGATTGGTCACGCGTCGATACGGTGCAACTCCAGAGCGTCCGCTCCGGCTCGAACTTATCAGTATCGGCGAACACGGTCGTTGACGCGTATCTGTCCGGCGATCGGGATTTGTGGGTTGATTTGAACGCGGACCCGCAGACCCTCGATCCGGTGTCGCTCGCCCATGGCGTGGCGATCAAGATCGCCCCCACGTCCGCCACCCCGCCCAACACGCTTCGCGAGGCCATCGACGACGGCTTCAGCTTCGTCGCTCTCGAAGAGTTCGCTCGACACGCTTGGGTCACCAAGAGTACGCCGACTGCAAACGGCCACACGATCCGCCTCTATCGCGACGGAGAGGTTTACGCCCCCGTCCAGCCGATCAATTTAGCGAGCGGTCAATCCGAATACCGCCTTATCGTCAAAACCTACACGCCCGCCGCCTACGGACAAGATTTATTTTCCTATTCGCCTAATCTCAATGTCATTCGGCAGATCAACCAACTCGTCACGTTCGGGGTGGACGCCGGGCAGGACAGCGTGTATTCGATCGCCCGAAAGCGGGCCGAGTACACCGAGGCGGTGACGCGTCGACTCGAATCTCCGTTTGATCCCGGCGTTACGGGCGATCTGAATCTGAGCGGGACCGCCGAAGACGAAGATGTCACGATCATCGGTGCGCTCGCCGATTTAACCCAAACCGAATATCAGTTCAGGACGCGGGAAGCGGAAGCCAAACTCGCCGGCCTATTCGGCTTTGTCGATAATCTCACCTTCTTGGGGCTCGGGACGGTCACCGCCGACATCGAAGACGGTTATCAAATTGAGGAGACGTTGCAGAGCCGTATCCTGCCCGATCAGCTGTGGGTTGATCAATCTGCCATCACGGCGGTCACCCAACTGATCGGTGTGACGGAGACTTATGTCAACGAAAACTTGTTTGGCGCGCAGAACGCGACATCTTTTCTCACCGGCTACCGGCGTGCGGCGGCGTGGATTAGCAGTGGCTACGAGCACGAGGTGATCGAAGACATCACCAATGCGGCGTCTGCGGCCTCGACGGTCAAAGCGATCCAAATCGCTAACTCCCATGGTTCTGGAGTCATCGAAGTCACGTCGTTGTCTCAAGCAAATGCACTAGTCACGTTTCAGAACCCCGAACCGAACTCGACTGAAGCCGGTTACAACAACGCGGTAGGCCGCATCCGGCAGGGATTTGCCAATGGCGGGACACTGATCTCAGCCATTATTCCGCGTCCCCAAGATCTGATCTCGATCACCGATGGCAGCGGTAGCCTATGGTTTGGCTATTACTTAGATCGTGCGAACGGTAAAGAATTTAAGATTTCTAGCGACTCGATCGTTGACGATATCAACGGCGGCCTCACGGTGACGCCGGTCCGGCCCGACAGCACCCCGCCTATCGAAGTACGCACCAACCAAACCACGGGTATCGGTGACCCCGTCAACCCTGCCGATGGCCACGTGTATCACGTGGAAACCGACGTCGTCATTCCCAATCAAGGCGTGCCGATCGCGTTTGCCCGTAAGTACCAGAGCACCCACGTCGATGATGATTTGTATTACGACAGCGACCGCGGGCTTGGGCGGGGTTGGTCGTTCAGCT
>JBCDCH010000083.1 GCA_039182125.1 Planctomycetota bacterium | reverse complement strand
GGGTCTTTGACCTGCAGAACGATCTAAGCATCGGCCGAACTCGACAACCGTCGAGTTCGGCCGGTGTTGGTTGCGCGGGCATCGCCGTTCTCGGTATGCCTGCCGATCAAGGTTTGCGCTATTGCACCGGTTCGCCCAGCAGTGCGTCGATGAATCGGTCCGGGGCGAAGGTTTCGACGTCTTGGGGCGTCTCACCGAGGCCGATGAACTTCACCGGCAGTTTCAGTTCGTCGCGGATGGCGAGGATCACGCCGCCCTTTGCGGTGCCGTCGAGTTTCGCGAGGAACAGGCCGGTGAGATCGACGACCTCGCGGAAGTGCTTGGCCTGAGCGATGGCGTTCTGGCCGGTGGTGCCATCGAGGACCAGGATGGTTTCGTGCGGCGCGTCGGGAATGACCTTGCCGATGACCCGGCGGATCTTCGCCAGTTCCTGCATGAGGTGCGCCTGTGTGTGCAGCCGGCCGGCGGTGTCGACGATGAGCACGTCGGTCCCCCGCGCTTTGGCGGCCTCGGCGGCGGAATAGGCGACGGCGGCCGGGTCCGAGCCGGTCGATTGCTTGACGATTTCCACGCCGAGCCGGTCGGCCCAGATGGTGAGCTGATCGACGGCCGCGGCACGGAACGTATCGCTTGCCGCGAGCATGACGGACTTGTTCAACTGCGTCGTGAGCAGCCAGGCTAGCTTGGCGATGCTCGTGGTCTTACCGGCCCCGTTGACGCCGCAGACCATGATGACGGTCGGGGCATTCGACGCGAAACGCAACTCGCGCTCGCCCGGCTCACGCCAGCCTTCGAGCATCTTTTCCCGCACCACTCCTTGAGCGTCGGCGGCATTTTTGATCTTGCCGAGCCGCCAGCGATCGCCGACTTCCTTGCGGATCGCGATCGCGTTCTTCACCCCGACGTCGGCGCGGATGAGTTTCTCTTCCAGTTCATCGAGAAACGCCCGGTCGATCTGCCGCCCGGGTACGAAAAGCGTCCGCACGTCGGTGTTGAGCACCTCGGCGGTCTTCTTGAGTGCTCCCTTGAGCTTGTCGATCGTCTTGGAGAAAAACGCCATGTGCGGAAGCGTAGCCGGGTTAGTTGCCGAGCAGCGCGTTGCGTTCTTTCAAGGCCGCGTCCAGCACGCCGTTGACGAACTTGCCGCTGTCGGCCGTGGAGAACTCCTTCGCCAACTCGATCGCTTCGTCAAGGATCGCCTTGGGCGGCGTGTCGGTGTTGAAGAGTTCCCAGATCGCCAGGCGGAGAATGTTTCGATCGACGGCCGGCTGACGGCGGGGCGGCCATTTCGGGCTGAGCCGTTCGAGCGTGTCGTCGATCTGCTTGCGATCGTTCCACGCGCCACGGGCCATGTCTCGGGCTTTCTGTCGGACTTCGTGGGTGTGCTCGGCGGTGTCGGTCGGCCGGGTGATGTGCTCGGCGACGGCGACCTCGTCGGCCCCGGTCGCGTCCCAAGCGAAAAGCACTTGCAGCGCGAGTGGTCGGGCCTGAGCGTTGAGCTTGGCCGTCGGGCTCTGGCGGGCTGGCGTATCGGATGCGTCGGCCATCGGACGATGGTATGCGTTCGGATTACTCCAACGCATCGCGCGTGCCGGCCGGCGTCTCAAGGCCGGTCGGCGTTTCGATCTTCCAGTCCTCGAGCTTCTGCAAGTCTGCGCCGAGCCGGACCCGGACCTTTTCGCCTTTACGGACCGAGCGAAGCTTCACCGGGTCTTGCGCAACCGCCGCGATGACGATGTACTGCGGCCCGTCGATTGTCGTCGGACGGAGCCAGCAGGACTCCACGGCATCACGCCCGTGCAAGCTGGTTCGGATCAGGAAGCGGTGCGTCGAGTCACGGCGGTGGGCTTCCCACATCTGCAGGAACATCGGCCAAGCCCGGCGGGCACGTTCATCTTCCGGAAGGTCTTTGTCGACGTCGTCGATCAGCTCCGCGCGTAGCGGTGCGTTGCTGGGCACCGGCGGGGGTGGCGTGGCGGACGCGGCGGGCATTTCCGCGGGGGCGACGTGCGCGCCGCAGTTGTGGGCATACGGATTTCGCAGTCGCTGCTCGCGGTACTGCTCGCGCAGCATCTCGGTCCGTTGGTCGTCCTCGGCCGCCATGCGATTGCCGAGCCAAAGTGCCAACCCGGCGAACCCGCCGACGATGAGCAGTGTGATGAGGAGAATGACCAGCCAGCCGAGCATGGGGGTGTAGTTTACGATTCAGCCGAAGAGGCGGTGAAGGATCGAGACCCAGGTCAGTTCGAGTCCGCCGTTGGGCGAGCTGCCGATCGCGATGCCGCCAAAGGCAACCCCGCCGGCGACTGCGATGCCGCCAAAGGCAAACCCGCCGCCGACGGCGATGACGCCAAACGCACCGAGCAGGCCGGCCGACATACCGCCGGCCGTGAGCACGCCCAGTGCCAGGCCACCACTCGCGAAGACGCCCACCGCGATGTCGCCGCTGGCGATGATCCCCTTGGCGATTTTCGTCTTGCCTTCCTCGTCCTTGACGTTGCTGCAAACGTGAATGAGCGGCACGCCGAAGATCTGTGTGCGGGTGCGCCATTCGTACCCGGTGGGTTCTTTCTCGCGTTCGTAGAGCACCTCACGCGGGACGCCGGTGGCGGTGCCGCAGCGATGGCAGAACGCGGCGTTGTTCTGCAGCGGCGTACCGCAGGCCGGGCAGTTCTCGGGGATCGGCTGCACTTCGATCACGCGAGTTCCTTTCGCAGAGCGACCATCTCAAGCGCCACATCGGCCGCCGCTGAACCGTTCGGTATGCGGGCTCGGGCTTGCTCTTCGTTTTCCACGGTGAGCACGCCGAAGATCACCGGCACGCCCGTGGCCAGTTGCACGCGCATGCAGCCATCGGCACACGGTCCGGCGACATACTCGAAGTGGGCGGTGTCGCCGCGGATGACGCAGCCGAGCGTGATCAAGCCGGCATAGCGCTCGGATTCCGCGGCCCACTTGGCGGCAACGGGAAGCTCGTAACTGCCCGGCACGCGATGGACGTCCACCCGTTCACATCCACGCTCGGCAAACCGCTCGGTGCAAGCGGCGAGCATCGGCTCGACGATCGCCTCGTTCCAGCGGGCCGCGATGATGGCGAAGCGATCCTTCGGGTCGATCGGTGCGTTGGACGCGTTCGGCGCTGCGCTGCTCATGCACGAAGCTTAACGGCAACGGCCGAGGTTTGCCGTGGGCCGGGCGTTACGAACCGGAACGAACTTCGTAACCGCCGTGTACACTGCGACGATGTTTCGTGCCGTCACCGACCGCCTGCTGAGCGTGCTGCAACTGACGCGGATGGCGTTGGTGTTCACGGCGGTTGCCGACGCACAGGCGGCGTTGCTGTTGGCGGGGCGGTGGGAGTGGCAAACGTCGGTCGCGGCGGCGGGGATGAGTGTCGGGCTGTACGGCTTCGGCATGACGTTCAACGACATCGTCGATCAACGCCGCGACGCGCAAATTGCCAAGACGCGGCCCTTGCCGTCGGGGCGGTTGCGGCCGGTGACGGCGCATCTCCTCGCGGCACTGCTGCTGATTGCGGGGCTCGGTTTCGGGGCGTGGCTGGCGACGATGATGCCGGACTTTCGGATGACGCTCACGCTCGTTGTTGCGACGGCGGTGCTGATCGCGTTCTACGACCTGGCGGGTAAGTACCTTGTCGCACCGGGCCTGCTCGCGCTGGGGATGATCCGTTTTTTTCATGCGGTGGTACCCGCGTCGCCGTTGCCGGTGGAGTTGCACGCGTTGGTGTTGCTGCACTTCGTCGCGGCGCTCTCCGCGGTGTGCTACGGACTTGAACAGAAGCGGCCGCTCCTACGACCGTTGCACGTGATGCTCGTGCTCGCGGGGCTGGCGGTGATGGATGCGGCCATCTTGTACCGGCGGGGTTTGGCGATTTTCGAGATGCCACCGTTGGCGGTGGCGTCGTTGCTTTTCGCGCTGCTGGGTTTCGCGGTGGCCGGCGGTTGGCTGGTGAGCGTCACCCGCGACTCGCGGGCGCTGGGCAAGCGGCTCATGCTCGTTGGACTGCTTTGGTTGATCGTGCTCGACGCCGCGTTCGTGCTGGGGCATGTCGGTATTGTTCCGGCGTTGTGCATCCTCGCATTACTGCCGATCGCATACGGATGTGTCGTGCTGATGCGGGCATGGGGGAGCGTGGTCGAGTTGTCACGCAAGCCTGACTTCATCAGCGAAGACGGCTGATATTCGCTGACCGATCACTCGAGGATTGCAATCCAGACGGCCACCGAAACCGCGCTGAACACGGTGGACCAAAATACGCAATCGGCCGCGAGGTCCGCGTCGCCTTCGAGTTCGATCGTGAGCAACAGGATGTTGATCGCGCACGGCACGCCGGCGGTGAGCACAAGGACATCGCCGGGCAGTGGGTACAACTCCGTCGGCGTGAGGCGGATGAGCCCCATCATGAACAGCGGGCCGATGATCAGCCGGGCACCGCACACGACCAGCACGGGCTTCCATCTCGGCCAGCGCGGGTTCTTGCCGAGCTGTGCGCCGAGCGTCACGAGGGCGACGGGCACGAGTCCGTTGGCGAGGTACGTCGCGGATGAATCAAGGATCGCGGGCATTTTCTCAGCGCCGACGAACCGCAACGCCACCCCCGCGAACACGGCGTACGGGATCGGCATGCGGAAAAGTCTCTTGAGCACCGCCTTCGGCGACATCGTCCCGCTGCCGGCGAGAAACATCCCGACGGTGAACGTGAGGATGTTCTGCGTGAAGAGAACAAATGTTTGGGCCGCGCCCCCCTCGGTGCCATAGGCGAGTTCGGCGAGCGGGACGCCGTAGTTGCCGGAGTTGTAAATGCAGGTCGCGAGCATCATCGCCGCGACGGTGGGGCGGGACGCGCCGCCGAGCCGGGCGAGAAGCCCGACGATCGCGCCGAGCCCGACGCCGGTGACGCACGTCAGTCCCATGATCCAGCCCATCTCCGACCAGTCGATGTTGCTGGTTCCGACGCGTTGAAAGATGAACGCCGGGACGAACAGGTAGAGGTTGAGCTTGACCAGCGTGTCGAGCGAGAGCTTGAACGCGCGTTGGAGCAGCGCGCCGAGTCCGGCCATGAGCAGGATGGGGCCGAGGATGTTGAGGATGGCGAGCACCGGTCGCCAGAGCCTACCCGGCCGCGTCCACGATGAAACCGACCCCGGCTTTGTTATCGGGCATGACCAATTTTGCGTCGCGCATTTGCACGCGGCTGATCCGTATGCGTCTGTCAAACCAGGTAAGGAACGACAGCGAAAAGGACCAGCGAAAATGCGTAACACGAAGAACAACGAGACGATTCAGCAGGCCGTCATTGAGACGATGGAGAGCCGGCGTTTGCTCAGCGGCTACGAGGTCACGCCCTACGAGCAGTACATGGTTGAGCTGATCAACCGCACACGCATGAACCCCGTCGCCGAGGCGAGCCTGCACGGCATCGACCTCAACGAAGGCCTCGCACCCGGCACGCTCGGCAGCCACGCGCGTCAGCCGCTGGCCGTCAACGCGGATCTGACCGAGGCCGTCCGTGACCACCTGCAATGGCTCTTCGACAACGACCGCTTCGCCCACAGCGGCGCCAACGGCAGCAGCCCGACTGACCGCATGCGGGACGCCGGCTACGAGTTCGTCAACGGCTCGGCATCCGGCGAAAACCTCTCGGTCCGCATGTCCACCTGGGGCAAGTCCGTTTCCGTTAATGAGATCGACCAGCACCACGCGAACCTGTTCATCGACGACACGGTCGCGAGTCGCGGCCACCGACTGACGATGCTCTCGGACGGCTTCCGTGAGATCGGTAGCGGTGTCGTGATCGGCAGCGGCTACGAGTACGCCGGGCGCACCTGGAATGCCGTGCTCACCGGTCAGAACTTCGCCTTCAACAACGCCAACGGCGGCGACAGCTTCCTGACGGGCGTCGCCTACACCGATGCGGCCGTGGATGACGACTTCTACACGCCGGGCGAACAACTCGCCGGCATCACCGTCACCGCACGCCACAGCAACGGCGCGATCTACCAAACGACCACCAGTGCGGCCGGCGGTTACGCCATGCGCCTCCCGGCCGGTACCTACACCATCACCGCCAACGGCACCGGGCTCAACGGCAACGTCGTTTTCCAAAACGTCACCGTCGGATCGGAGAACGTGAAGCTCGACTTCACGCCGGACCAGGCCACCAGCACGCCGGCTCCTGTCACTGACTTTGACGGTGATGAAGCCGCACCCCAGGAAACTCAACTGCCCGCGTGGGCCCGTCTTTCCGCCGGTACACTGATCGTCGAGGGCACCAGCGGCGACGACGCGATCGGCCTCACCCGTGACGGTGCCCACATCACGGTCACCTACAACGGCGAGATTGCTCAGGTCGACGCCGACAAGGTCCACGGCATCGAGGTGTACGCCGGTTCGGGCAATGATCTGGTCGACACCGGCACCGGCCTGACCGGCGCGAACGGCGACGTCCTCGGCGTCTACTACAACGGTGGCTCGGGCAATGACACGCTCGCCGGCGGCGATGGGGCGGACGTTCTCACCGGCGGCGACGGCCACGATGAACTCAACGGCCGCGGCGGCAACGATCGACTCAACGGCAACGGCGGCAACGACTCACTCTGGGGTGCCGGCGGCAACGACCGGCTCTTCGGCAACGGCCACCACGACGTCCTTCTCGGCGGTTCGGGCAACGACCAACTCGACGGTCACAACGGACACGATCAACTTCTGGCCGGCCCCGGCGACGACGTGCTCTTTGGCGGCAACCACAACGACAAGCTCTACGGCGAGTCCGGCGATGACCGCGTCCACGGACAGAACGGCCGCGACTACCTTGACGGTGGCTTTGGTGCCGACCTGCTCGACGGCGGCGATGGCAAGGACACCGTTTCCTACGACAGCCGTAGCGGCCGGGTGTTCGCCACCGTCTCCGACGACTACACCACCGACTACCGCACCGTCGGCGACGACGGCTACCGCGGCGAGGGAGATCACATCTTCGCCAACGTCGAAACGCTCATCGGTGGTAGCGGCAACGATCACCTCCGCGGCCACGCCGAAGTCGCCAACGTCCTGATCGGCAACGCCGGCGATGACATCCTCGACGGCGTCGGCGGCGGCGACCACCTCATCGGTGGCAGCGGTAACGATCTGCTCTTTGGGTACAACGACGTCGACGACCTGTTCGATGGTGGCGACGGCCATGACGAAGTGTTCGGTGACTTCGCCGACGAGTTCATTAACGTCGAAGGTATTGGCTACACCCAGCACGAACTGGCCGCCTGATCGCGACACGATTTTCGCATCGTTTCTCTTCTTTCCCTACCGACCCGCCGGGCGCTTCACCGCACCCGGCGGGTTTTTCTTCATCGCACGGGCGGGGTGCGATCGTGCCCTCGCATTGGCCGGCCGCAGGCTTTCTCGCATCCACGAGACGGATCGCGCATGCTCATTGCATCGTGCCCGACACGCTCAACTATGCCGAAGCCGAAGCCAACGAACGTGAGCGGCCGCGGTTTGTGCTGCGGCTCATCACGCTCATCGGTGTCGCGGCGATCGTGTCGGAACTGCACTACGCGGTGCGGCCGGCGACGCTGACGTGGGAGCGTTGGTGGGTGTACGGAACGCTGCCGCTGTTGGTGCTGGCCGGGCTGTCGTCGGTGATGCGGTATCCGCGCGAACGGGTTTGGCTCACCATCGCCGCCCTCGGTGCCATCGGCGTTGCCTGCATCCCGATCGCCGAGAGCTGGGATGCCGTCACGACCGCGTTCCAGCAGCGGACTTCTTTCGGCTTCCGGATGATCGTGCAACAGCTGCGGAATCAGGTCGAGCCGCTCGTGCTGATCCTCGCGGCGATCACGCTGGTGTTGACCGTGACCGTGTTCCGATTGAAAGACGTCGGCGGGCTTCGATCGATGTCGTTGGTGGTGGTGTGCGTGCCGGTCACGTTCGTTTTCGCCAATGCCGGCTACGCTTATGCGGCGAGCGTTCGGCTCATGGTTGAACGACAGGTCGAATTGTCGTTGCTCGCAGGTAGTTGCCTTTGGATCGCGTTGCTGCTTTGTCTGCTGCCATTCACGCGGGGTAGGTTTGCAACGACGATTGCCACGGGCCTTGTCGGTGGGTGCGCGGTGAACCTGGCGACGTGGGCGTTTGTTATCATCCACACGCTCGGCTTCGAAGAACTGTTCCGTCTGCGAATGCTGTCGAACACGCTGGGGCGGCTCGGCCTCGCCGCGGCGCCGGCGATCGCCGTACTCGTTTCGCGCAGCAAATAGGCTGCGGCGCATCGCGCCGCAGCCCATTTTCGGAAGCCGATTTAGTCTTCCTTCGGAAGCTCGACGATGTCGGCCGTCTGCGAGTTTTTCTTGACCGACTCGATGCCGTTCAGGCAGTCGGCCTTGGCGACGTAGCCCTCACCGCCGTTGGCGATGTTCTGGCCGTTGCTGGACTTGAGGCGCCAGCGGTACTCGCCTTTTTTGTCTTGGTAGACTTCAAACTTTGCCATAGCCCATGTGATACCGCACATGTGGACCAACGTCAAAGCGAGGAGCCACGCAGACGGCGATCGACCTCGGCGTCGAAGCGGGCCAGCACGGATTGCGCCTCGTCCGTTTCCAGGCGGGCACGCAGGTCTTCGCTCGCTGCGTCGAGCGTTTGGCGTTCTTCGTCGCTGAGCGTTTCGCTGCGTCGGAAGGGGAGCTTCGCGTTCTTGAAGCGGCGTGCGGTCTCGCGGACCAAGAGCTTGAGCCCACGCCAGTCGGAGCCGGACGACGAGTCCTCAACCGCACGCACCACGCGATCGGCAGCCGATCGAAGCTGATCCGGGTCGGCGTCATCAGGGAACCAGCCGGCCGCGAGCAGTCGATCAATCGTGTGACCCAACGCCAACGCCTCGGTGGCTTCGAGGATCGCCCGGCGTATCCCGAGCCAGAAGAACACCGTCCGCAACACCTTCTTGATGGGGGTCAGCACCAGCGCTTTCGCCAACCCGCCCGCTTGACGAATGATCCCGGTGTCCCGCCCGGCCCAGAGCGGCTTCACCTGTTGCATGTCGAACGATCGGCCACGACCACGGAGCAGCGATTCGACCATCTGACGCCGAACCTGCCCGTCGGCAAAGTCGTCGGCGAACGGAACCGGGATGAACTGACAAAGCCCGCTGAGCAACGCGTAGTGCGCCACTCGCAGCATGACGTCGGTTCCACCGGCTGGGTTGGTTTCACTCATCCGCCAGCACGCTAGGCGAGGATGTACTCGGGAAACTCGATGTCCTTGATGAACGCCTCGTAGTTCTTGTGCCGACCGGAACTGGTGGTGTAGATCGGCCGGTTGACTTGGTCGTAACTGAGCGTGCGGACGGTTCGCTTGGACTTGTAGAAGTCGAAGCACCGATCATCCCACGGCAACCCGAGGAATTCGATCAGGCGTGGAAACTCGTTCTCGGGGTCCGCAACGAGCTTCTCGTAGTGAACGTCAAGGATGGGCACGTCGAGCGTCTGCTTCCAATGTTCCATGAGCCGTGCAGATTCGACCCAGGCGCGGGACGCCCACTCCACCCGCGTTGTCCATGCGTTGCGTTGGTTGTTGAAGCCACCCATGAAGCAACTGATCGCGACGTCTCGAGGGTCGCGAATGGCGTGGATGATCCGTGTTTTGGGGAACAATCGTGAAATCAATCCGACCAACCGGTTGTTGCCCAGTGCTTTGTTGACGACGCGTTCGACGCCGGATTCGGCGGCATTTTGCAGTTCTTCGACGTAGCGGTTCGCTGTCGCGGTCCAGCGGTAGTTCGTGAACTCGCCGAAGCAACCGGGCGGCTCTTTATCAGGGTTGTAAGCCATGGCCAACTCCGCGGCGAACGACTCGATCGTCGCGAGCTCACCGACGCCCGCGGCTTTCGGGTGGGCGTCGACGATCTGGTCGATCAGGCTCGTGCCGCTTCGGGGCATGCCGGCGATGAACACTGGCAACTCGCTGTCGCAATCGGCGATCGGAAACCGACTGACATGATCACGTGACCACACCTCCATCAGCGCATCGACTTGTTCGGTATAGAGGTCGGGGTCGAAGGGAATCTCGCCGATTTCGTTGGCCCGCACCGCAGAATCCCAGGCCTCGTCGAACTGCTTCGCCCGGTCGCACGACTTGGCCCGCAAGTGCAGGGTCGATCGCTTCACCCCTTCGTTGGCGGCCTTGTCTTCGAGCAGGTCATCGATGACTTGCACGGCTTGTTCGTGTTTCTTTCGTTGGACCAGAATGCGTGCGTGCACGTCCTTGAGCAGGATCGATGGCGGTTTTCCGGAGGACTCCGCGGCCGCAAGTGCCTCGGAGACGATCGCCTCGGCTTCGTCGAATCGGCCGGCCTCTTCGAGCGCGCCCGCCTTGAGGATGGGCGCCCCGGTCAGCGATGGAGACATGGCCAAAGCTTCGTCGCAGAGTTCGCAGCACTCGTCGGTTCGTCCCTTTTTTCGCAGGGCGCGGGCGAGTGAGAGGATAGCGTCGGTGTGGTGGTGGAGATTGACCGACTGCCGGGCGTAGCGCAGGTGTTCGTTGTCGCGGCCACGCTTCTCGGCGATCACCGCATGCAAGAAGAGTACTTCGGGGTCGGGCGTCTTGAGCCAACGGCTCGTGAGCTCGTTGAGTTTGGCGTGGCCTTCCTCGAGCTTGTCGGCCGCGATGAGCTTGCGAGCCTCGCCGATGAAACGTTGATGGGTTGCCGTTCGACGTGGCGTGGCGGACTTCGGTTTGCGGGCGGGTTTGGTGCGTCGGAAGTTGGACATGGGGCGGGGGTCCAGAAACGTCTTGTGGATGGAAAAGAACACCCGAGCCTACCGAAGTAGGCTCGGGTGTTGCAAGCAGATCGTGATGATCGGCGTGACGCTTAGGCGCGACGACGACGCACGAGCAGGGTGCCGCCGAGGCCCAGAAGGCCGAGCGAAGCGGGCTCGGGAATCGGAGCGAGACTGATCTCGAGGAAGTTGGTGGTGGTGCTGAAGCCGAAAGGTGCACCTGCCGTGAGCACGGCACCGTAGGCAATACCAGCTTCCACCGGGATTGACGTCGTACCAGCGGCATTGGCGGCCGTGATATCGAAATCACCACCAGGAAGGGTCGTGCCAAGCTGTTCAATGGTGAAGAAGGACGGGGGGCCAAAGAAGTCGGTGTCGGACATGTCCCATGACAGGATCAGGTCAGTGTCCGTGGAGACTTCGAAGAAAATCTGGATGGCACCGCCGAAGTAGCTGCCGTCGTTGGTCACGCCGTCCCAAACCGCGTCGTAGCGGACGAGGTCTTCGGTCACGATCGAGTTGACCGTGGTGCTGCCATCGAGCGAGACAGCAGTGGCATTCAGGTCGGCGACGGTCGCGCCATCAACGCCGGCGGCGATGTCGACTTCGGTGTCAATACCGATGGCATAGGGGGTGGCGATGTAGTAACCGGCGTTCAGGTCGATGAAAGAGTTGAACGCGGTGCCGGCGTAGCTGCCGGTGTCGGAAAGGATGAAGGTCTGGGCGCTGGCGGAAGCAGCAATGCCGGCGCTGAGAAGTGCGCCGCCAAAAAGGGCGTGTTTGCGGGACATCATGATGTAGTCTCTCCTGGATCTCTACTTTGCGTTGCTTGAACCGGCGACGTTGCCGGCCCAATGGACCATTGTGCTGAGGACCCGGACGAAGAGCCCACGCACATCGAACTTACACGGCCCGAAAACGCCACGCGGCGTTAAGTTCGGGCAATGTGTCGGTGTAGAGAGGAGATCGCGTGATCGACATGCATCTTCTCTTCCCTACCGATTTCAACCTAAAGGAGTGCAAACCCCGCGTCAACAATCTTCTTGACGATTTTTTGTAAGGATTCCGGATCGGCGGCGACTGTGTGTGTCAACATAGACAACGCGTGCGGATGACTCCGCACGCCGTTGCGTTTTTATCGTCTGGAGCAAGTTCTTGGGCGCGGCGCACCCATTAACGAGTGTTGCTTCCCATCGGCGTCGTGACGTTGCTCGTGCCGCGGATGTTCAGGGCGACGCGCTTCTCGGTTTCGGGGAGCAGGCGGGCCTGGAACTCGTCGTAGTACTTGTTGATGAAGGTGCGGGTGGCCCAGGCGGTGCCGTCGGCGAGGCCGCAGATCGTGCAGCCGGGCATGATGCCCATGGTCTTTTCCAGTTCGAGCATCATGTCCAGGTCACGCTGGCGGGCATGGCCGGCGACCATGCGGTCCATGATCTTCTTCATCCAGCTGGAGCCTTCGCGGCAGGGGGTGCACTGGCCGCAGGACTCGTGGGCGTAGAAGCGGACGCAGTTACGCAGGGCCTCGACCATGTCGGTGTGCTCGTTCATGACGATCATGCCCGCGGTCCCGAGGCCGAGGCAGCCGCCGCGGAAGCGGACGTCATCGAAGTCGAGCTTGATGTCGAGCTCATCCGGTCCGAGTACACCCATGGAAATGCCGCCGCAGATGGTGCCCTTGTGAGCACCGCCCTTCATGCCGCCGGCGAGGTCGATGGACTCTTGGAGCGTGATGCCCAGTTCCTCTTCGTAGACGCCGGGGGCGTTGAGGTGGCCGGACATGCCGTAGAGCTTGGGGCCGGGGCTGGACTTGGTGCCCATAGTCTTGAACCACGCCGCGCCACGTTCGACGATCCACGGGACGCAGCAGAGCGTTTCGACGTTGTTAATGACGGTGGGCTTGCCGAACGCGCCGCTGATCGCGGGGAAGGGCGGCTTGAGGCGCGGCCAGCCGCGCTTGCCTTCGAGCGCTTCGAGCAGGCCCGTCTCCTCGCCGCAGATGTACGCGCCCGCGCCGCTGTGCACGTAGCACTCAACAGGTCGGCCCTTGCCGTTCATCAATCCCTGCGGCCCGAAGATGCCTTTCTCATACGCTTCCTTGACGGCGCGTTCGGTGACCTTGATCTGGCGGTGGTACTCGCCGCGGATGAAGATGTAGATGGCGTCGATCTGCGTCGCGATGGCGGTGATCGCGCAACCCTCGAGCATCTGGTGCGGGTCGTAGTCGATCAGGTATCGGTCCTTGAACGTGCCCGGCTCGGACTCGTCGCCGTTGACCGCGAGATAGTGCGGTCCCTTCTTTTCCTTGGGGATGAACGACCACTTCTGCCCGGTGCTGAACCCCGCACCGCCACGCCCGCGCAGGCCTGAGTCGGTAACGAGCTTGATCAGGTCGTCCGGCTCAATGTCGAGCGCCTTCTCGAGCGCCTTGTAGCCGCCGGTCGCGACGTAATCGTCATACCAGTACAGCTTGCGGTCGGCCGGGTTCTGCGGGATGCGTGAAAGCAGGACGGGTTCGAATGCCATGTCAGGCGAATCATACGAACTGCCGGGCGATTTGGCAGGGCGCTGACCGGAATTGAAAAGCAGTGTGCGCGGCCCGTGATGCCGTGTAGCCTCGCCCCCATGCTGCTGCCTTTGCTTTTTGCCTTCGCGCCTGCGACGAATCCCGCGACCGCTACGCCCCGTGAGTTATCCGTCGAGCAGCGGATCGAAGCCGAGGTGACGCTGCTGAGCACGGAGTACGCCGACCGGGACCCGACGCACCCGGAGACATATGCCGCCTCAGCCAAGTACCTCGAAGGTCGGCTCCTTGCAATGGACTACGAGGTGAAGCGGCAGGCGTTCTCGTTCGTCGCCAACGGTGTCGAGGTTGAGAGCGTGAACCTGATCGCCGACGTGCCGGGCAAGGCCGCGGATGCCAAGGTTCTCATCGTCGGAGCACATTACGACACGGTGCCCGAGACGCCCGGCGCCGACGACAACGCCAGCGGCGTCGTCGGCTTGTTGGAACTCGCCGACCGGCTCAAGAACGCCGAGCCCGAGCACACGATCCGCTTCGTGTTCTGGGCCAACGAAGAGCCGCCGTACTTTCGCACCGAGCTGATGGGTAGCGTCGTGCATGCAAAGTCGCTTGGCGATCAAGATGTGCTGGGCGCGATCAGTCTCGACATGATCGGCTACTTCGACGAGGCCCCCGGTTCACAGCGCATCCCCGACGGCCTCGAACTCCCCGGCGTCGATCCGGCCGTGCTCGAGACCGCGACGTTTCTGGTCGTCCTCGGCGAGCCGGGGTCGGTCGGCTTGGTCCAAGGCTTCGCGTCGGCTTGGGAATCGGAGGTGCCGCTGGTGCCGGTCGTGTTGCCGAAGGTCGCCGACCTTGCCGGGCTGAGCGACCATTGGTCGTACTGGCAGGAGGGCTACCCGGCGGTGCAGATCACCGACACGAGTTTCCTCCGCAACCCGCACTACCACACCGACGGCGACACGCCCGACACGCTGGACTACGAACGGATGGCCGCCGGTATCGACGGCATCGAGTCGGCCCTGCGAGCGTTGGCGAAGACCGATCCTGAGTGATCGAAATGGGCGGTCGGTGAGCGCCCGATAACCCACCCAGACCCACGTTTTCGACGGCAAATCCCAAGAATTGCCGTGGATGTTCACATTGCCGCGGCAAGTTCGCTTGGCACGGGGCCGATCTATCTTGTATCTGTAAATCGGATTAAAATATCGCATTAATCGGCCGGCAGGCCGGAGGGTGATTTCATGGCAATTCGGGTTTCACATCGCAAGCTCTGTCTCGTCACAGTGGGGGCGTGCATCGCCGCCTGGGTCGCACTCACGGCATTGGCAGGCTGCTCGCAGGGTGATTCCGCCGTGTCGAACGTGCCGATCCAGCAACAGGTCGCGCTCGGCGCCGAGGCATACATGACGAGTTGCGCTTCGTGTCACGGCATGAAGCAGCAGGGCGTGCCCCGCATGGGGACCGCGCTCAAGGGAACTTGGTTCGTCGAGCGCCAGCCGGCCGACGATCTGGCGACGTTCATCAAGCGCGGGCGGGCCGCCGATGGTGTGGGTAACCAGACCGGCCAACCGATGCCGCCACGAGGCGGTAATCCCAACCTCTCCGACGAGCAGGTGGAGTTCATCGTTGCGTTCCTTCGTTACGGCTAATCCCCAAGAACATGTCAGCACGAAAATGGATGATCGTTGCCGCCACCGCCACGCCGCTGCTTGTCGGCGGGGCATGGCTGTGCAAGGGCAAGGGCTACTGGTACGCGGTCAAGCAGTCACTCGGCCTGGTCCCGCCACTCACGGAGGAGTCGATCCAAACGACCGGCAACCTCCCCAAGGACTGGGGCATGCAGATCTACGCCGAGGTCGACCCCGACCTGCGGTTCACCAAGACGCCGCAGCCGGTCGCGGACGATGTCGGCTGGACGTGCGTTCTGGTCGGCCCGGACGGTGCGTTGTGGGGCGGTTCGGACGACGGGCGGATCGCGCGGTTCGAGCTGGACGCCAACGGCGACCTCGGCGAACCGGTCTGGTACACGAGTCTCCAGGATCAGGCCGGCGGGCCACGTCTGCTCACGGGGTTTGTCTTCGAGCCCGGCCGGCCCGCCGACGATCCGGTCGTGTGGGCGGTCCACAACTACTTCGCGTTCCACGACGCACCAGACTTTTCGAGCACCATCTCGACCCTGCGCGGGCCGGGGCTGTCGGAGGTGGCCGATGTCGTGGTCGGCTTGCCGCGTAGCACCGGTGACCACGCGACCAATCAGGCCGCGTTCGGGTCCGACGGCTGCCTCTACTTCACCCAGGCATCCAACAGCGGCTTCGGCGATCCCGACGAAACCTGGGGCATGCGGCCCGAACGGCTGCTCAATGCCTCCACGCTCAAGCTCGACCCGGCCAAGCTCGACGACCTGCCGCTAGACGTCACGACCGCCGGCGGTGGGGGCGACTACGACCCGTTCGCGCCCGACGCGCCGCTGACGATTTACGCTTATGGGGTTCGCCTCGCTTACGACCTGGTCTTCCATTCCAACGGGCACCTGTACATCCCCGTCAACGGTTCGAGCCCCGGTGGCAACATCCCCGCGTGTCCCGACGGCAACGCGCCGGCGGTGAAGGCCGTGCCGTTCTCCGAACACGACTGGCTGCTCGACGCCAAGGAGGGTGCCTACTACGGCCATCCGAACCCGAGCCAGGGATACTACATCTTCAA
Organism: Planctomycetota bacterium; assembly: GCA_039182125.1. NCBI lineage: Bacteria > Pseudomonadati > Planctomycetota > Planctomycetota bacterium. The sequence goes on along the minus strand of JBCDCH010000083.1, from coordinate 1,136 downwards.
CGGTGCCAACCCGACCGATGGCGAGGACTTCGCCGAGTGTCCCCAGTATCCGGTCGGCACCATGCCCGACCCGAACTACGACCCGCCGATTCGCGATCTCGGCGACCACCGCTCGGCCAACGGCGTCATCGAGTTCGTCAACGTGAACAACACGCCCGCCGAGCAGAAGCTTGCCGGCACGCTGGTGATTTGCCGGTACTCCCTCGGGGCCGACCTCACCGTGATCCGCGTCGACGAAGACGGTCAGTTCGCCGAGGAGATCGAAGGCATCCCCGGCTTCATCGACTTCGCCAACCCGCTCGACGTCACGCAGGACATCACGACCGGGCACTTGTACGTGTGCGACTACGGTGCCCGCGCAATCATCCGGGTCACGGCTGAAAGTCATTGTTCCGAATCCCAAGCGATGTACACTAATGTTGGTGTTTCGGACCGCTAGGCAATTTCGACGCCGACCCGCCAGCCTGCTCGCGTTGGCGATGTTGATGGCGATGCTGGGGCCGGTTTGTCCGGTCTTTAGCGTGGTCGCGGATGGCGTGTTCGCAGCGGACGCGGCGGACATGAGCTGTTGCGGGTCGGACTGTCCGTCCGATCAAACGCCCGGCGCGCCGAGCGATGTCCCGACTTGCTGTGACGGGACCGATCCATATCCGATGCCGGCCGATGTGCCGAGTGTGTCACCGCCGGTCCTGATCGGGCTGCTCGATCTGCCCGAGCTTTTGCACCAGCCCGGATGCCTGGGCAGCGTTGCAAGCAAGCCGCGCTCGCCGCCGCTGACACTCCAGGCACTTTCGTGTCGGTTGGACTGTTGAACTGTGCGATTCAGGCGGCTCTGAGCCGCACGTCTTTCTCGTTCAAATTTCAACTTCATTCCAACCACACGGAGTACTCCGATGCTTACAACGTTTCTTCTCTCGATCGGCTTGAGCCTGTCCAGCACGTGCTGCTGCGCTGACTGCGAGTGCGCGGTTATTGACACCGACTGCGTCTGCGACACCTGCGAGGTCGGCACCGACCAAGCCCGATCACTCTTAGCCGAAATCCCGACCGACGCTACGAGCAGTTGCTGCGAAGCTGATTGCGTCGACGCCGACTGCGGTGACGCGCAGTGCTGTGGCGGCTGATCAGCAAACAGC
>JBCDCH010000082.1 GCA_039182125.1 Planctomycetota bacterium | reverse complement strand
GGAACAAACGACTCGCCCTCGACCCGGCTCAGGTCCAGGAGGTCACGCACAAGATCACCGAGCCGCTTGAGGTGACCGTCGATGATCTCCCGGCAACGCACGATCTGCTGCGTGTCGTTGTCCTCGACGGCGTAGGTCAGCGTCTCGAGCGCGAGCTGCATCGCGCTCACCGGGGTGCGAAGCTCGTGACTCGCGTTGGCGACGAACGCCGTCTTCATCTGAGTGGCACCGGCCAGCTGCGATACGTCGCGCAGTAACAGCAGAACCCCGCCCGCATCCGTCGCGAAAGCCGTTCCCGCGAACACGGTCCGTTTGCCCTCACGCGTCAGCGTCACCTCACGCTCGGCGACACGTTCGACGCTGCGTTTGCGGCCCTTGTCGTACAGCTTGAGCAGCGTGCGCTCCCGGAGGAGCGTGGCAACGGGCTGGCCGATCGCGGTCTCGGGCGCGACTTCGAGCAACTCCGCGGCGGGCCGGTTGACCAGGCGCACCTTGTCGTCCGAGTCGGCCAGCAGCAGCGGGTCCGGCAGTGCGTTAACCAGCGCGGAGAGGTCCGTACGGCGTGCGTCGCCATCGGCGAGCTGTCGGCGGACGGCGTTGGACAGTTGGTTGAGCCGGTGCCCCAACTTGCGGACCGACATCGCGCCGCTCGGCTCGACGTGCAAGTCCCAGTCGCCGCGACGCATCCGCTTCATGTAGCCGCGCAGGTGCCGAATCGGCTCGTCGAACGAAAAGCGGACGTGGTAGTACACCGCAATCGCGGCGATGAGCAGACCGAGGATAAGCCCGAGGGCGAATGACACGACCGTCAGTGTAAACGATCGCCCGGCGGGTCAACCGGCCGAGCCGTTGGCACCACCGACGACCTTGGCCACGAGCAGGGTTTGGTCATCCCCGGCGGGTGCACCGTCGGTGAAATCGTGAACGGCCTGGTTGATCTTCGCAACGACTTGCTTGGCGTCGGGGCCGCACTCTTGAAGCACGCGCTCCAACCGGTCGACGCCGAAATAGTCGCCCTGCTCGCTGCGTGCTTCGGTGATGCCGTCGGTGTAGAGGACCAGCACGTCAGCCTCGCCGAGGCCGACGATGGCGTCCTGGTAGTCCTCGTCTTCGCGGATACCCAAGGGCAGGCCGCGCCCTTCGGCCAGGCAGTAGTTGAGTCCGCCGCAACCGTTGACGACGCACGGCGGCGGGTGGCCGGCGCTGCTGTACTGGAGCGTTTGCTCCTTCGGGTCGTAGATGCCGTAGAACCCGGTGATGAACTGCGCGGTGGCGCGGGTGTAGCGCTTGCAGAGATGGCGGTTGAGGTACTTGAGCACCTTGCTCGGCGGCGTCGGTTCACCCACCGACGTGGTGCCGATCGCGTGGGTGATCGCCGTCATGACCGCGGCCGCGACGCCGTGGCCGGACACGTCGGCGATGAGGATACCGATACGACCGTCCTCAAGTGGCATGAAGTCGTAGAAGTCGCCACCGGCGATTTGCGACGGGCGGTAGTCGACCGCCAGAGACAGTCCGTGTTCGGTCGGCAGCTTCGCCGGGAGCAACGACTGTTGCATCGCGGCGATGGCCGAAACTTCGCGGTCGATCGCCGCCTTGGCCGCTTCGACCTGCTTGTTCGCCTCACGGAGTTCCTGGGTCAACACCAGCGCCCTTGTCGCCCGGCCGAACAGATTGCTCATCCACACCGTACCGGGCAGTTGTTCCTCGTCGAAGCCGTTGGGCTTGACGTTCCATTGCACGACCATGTTCAGCGCGACGCCGTCGTCGAAAAGCGGGATCGCCATCAACGAACGCGCGCCTTCAAGGTATGCATGGGAGGGATCGTCCGGATCAATATGCACGTCGTTCATCACGACCGGCTCATCGCCGTAGAGCAAATCGCCGAGCAAACCCCTGTCGTGTAGCGGCAACTCCTCGGCCTGCGTCCACGGGTTCAACTCCGAGTCCCACACCGACGAGCGCGTCACCCGATACCAAGGCGCTTCGAGATCGCGACGGCTCAGCGAGACGAAACCGTCATTACGCATGATGCTGCGGACCCGCTGGCCGTAGAGGCGGACCATCTCTTGCGGATCGCGGGCCATCGACAGCTCGCGCATCATCTCGGTGATGTAGGAAAGTGACGTGCTATCGCCGGGAAAACGGGCAGCCTGAACAGACGGGGCGTCGGGATCGGGTGGATCTTCGTACGACATGCGTGGCATCCTAGCGTCGGAGACAACGCGCAAGAGGCCACACGACCCGCACAGCCCGGCGTCACGATCCCGATTCGGCTGGCGCAAGCGGATTCGGGTCGAACCGATTCCGAATCGGTCCGGTATCGTTCGTAACCGGCCGTGCTAACGAACCTCCGCATGCTCAAGTTGTTGCCGCTGACGTTCATCGCCGGCGAGGAAGGGTTCACGCTGGCCGCACCGTACATGCTGTTCGTGTTGGCGGTGCTCTACGTGACCCGTCGGAACGCCCCACTACCGAATTAGCCGGATTCACACCGCACGTCGGCTTGCCATCGGATGCGATGTCGCCGATGAATGGGCGCATGTCGCTAGATCTCCGCTGGGTCGGCCCTGAAGCCATGGACGACGTCGCCGACGTTCGCACCCGCGCCTACCGGCCCGGGCCGAGCTACCGGGCCAAAATGTTCGAGCGTTTCGAGATCGGCCGGACGCAGGATGGAGACTTTCTCGTCGCTTACCTCGACGGCCAGCCGATCTCGACCGCCACGTCACTGTCGATGGACATGCACGTCCGAGGCAAGCGGTTGCCCGCACAGGGGGTCGCTTGGGTCGGCACGGACAAGACCCATCGCCGATCCGGCGATGGCGCGGCCACGAGGGTCATGCACCACATGCTCGACAGGGCTCGTGAACGCGGCCAGGTGGTGAGTGCGTTGATGCCTTTCCGTGGCAGCTTCTACGAGCACTTCGGCTACGGCACGGCCGAACGGCTCAATCGCTGGCGCGTGCCATTGTCGATCCTGCCGCGCGGCGATTTCGCCGGGATGCGGTACACGACCGATGCCGACGATGATGCCCTGTTCGATTTGCGTAGCCGTGAGATCGTCGCCGGGCAGTGTGATTGCGACTTCGGTCGGCGCGGGTTCGACTATTGGAAGAAGTCCACCGGCGATCATTTCCGCTTTGGCGACTTCACCGCCGATGGGCGCTGCCGGTCGACCGCGCTCCTCGAAGTCCACGGCAACAAGGCCCCCAGCAACGTCGTCCTCGATCAACACCACTGGGAAAACGACGAGGCATTGTTCCGGCAACTGCGCTGGCTCTCGACCCAGCGCGATCAGCACGGCAACGTCGAACTGCACCTGCCAATCGACGTCCCGCTCGATCTGCTGCTCCGCGAACGCCAACTCCCCCACCGCCCAGTGATCCATGACGTTGCGTTGGTGAAGACCTACAACCGGATGCAAATCCGTGTGTTGGATCACGTGGCCTTCTGCGACGGGTTGGCGACGAAGACGCCGATCAGTGGCAAGGTCATCGTCGGCATCGACGAGCCGGAGGAGACGCGTTCGGTGTTCGCCATCGAAGTCGCCGACGGACGAATCACCGCCGCAGCCTCCGGAGCGACACCGACGGCCACCACCACCGCCGCCAACTGGGCGATGCTCGCCAGCGGCGCGTACACCGCCGCCGACCTGCAACGCTTCGGCCTGCTCGAAGCCGATGCGTCGGCCGTTGCCGTACTCACCGCGTTCAGCGGCGGTCGGGCCCCGTTCTGCAACGACTACTTCTGACGCCGTTGGGCAAGGCACGGGTCATCCCGTACCATTCGGACATGACCGAACCGGCCCGACCCCAGCCAGTGCCGATGCCCGAGGGCGAGCAGATCCTCGGCCACCAGAAGGGCTTTTTCGAGCAGGACTGGGTGCAGAACTATCTGCCGTTCGTCACGAGTCTCACGGTGCATCTCGGCATCATCCTGCTGGGGTTTTTCTTCATCGCATCGGGTGCGGCGACGGTCATCATCAACCAGGTCATCGCAGAGCAAGCCGTCGTGGCCGATGCGGCGTTCGTTGACGATGGTGACGTCGTTGGCGGGATCACGAATCCCGGTCTGATGGACGACCCGACCCGGCAAGCGGCCCAGCTCGTTGATCAAAACGTCGACGAATCCGATGCGTTCAGCGAACAGGCGTCGGACCTCGACGCGTCGCTGATGGAGGCCGGCGAGGACAGTGCAAGCCAGACGGTCTTCGGCCGCGGCGCGGCTCCCGGCCCGCCCGGCGGACTCGGCGGTGGACCCGCGGGCGGCGATCTTGCCCCGTTCGGCCGGCCAGGCGGCGGTCAAGGGCAAGGCCCGCCGTCCAAGGTCTTCGGCAACACTTCCAACCTCCGCAGCGCCATCTTCGTCTGCGATGCGTCCGGCTCGATGGTCGGCGAACGCGCCACGATGCTCAAGCGGGAGTTGTCCAGCACCGTCAACCGCTTTTCGCCGGCACAGTTCTTCAACGTCATCTTCTTCCAAACCGGCCAGCCGCAGGTGCTCAACCGCGGCACCTTGCTCAACGGGTCGACCAACAACAAACGTCTCGTCGACAACTTTCTTTCGACCATCGACTTCTCCGCCGGCACCGACCCGATCCCCGGCCTGCAGGAGGCCTTCCGCCAGCGGCCTCAGCTCATCTGGCTACTGACCGATGGTGACTTTCCCGATCCCGATCGCGTCCTCGAAATCATTCGCGACCTGAACGTCACCGGAGAAACGCAGATCAACACGATCTTGTTCCTCAACGAGGACGAGTCCGCCGAAGCGACCTTGCGCCGCATCGCCCACGAGAACGGCGGCGACTTCAAGAAAATCACCCGGGATCAGATGCGTTAGGCACTTGCTGCGAAGGCGTTTGCCGACATGGCATTTGACCAACGCCGTCCACATCGCCACGATGCCGGACCGATGACGACTCAGCGACACCGAGGGCCGAGCAAGGGCCGTATCTTGCATTTGAGCATCCTGGCGGCCGTGATCATGATCGCCGTCAGCCAGGGCTTCGCGGCAGCGCCAACGCCGGGGGCAGCCGCCGACCCAGGAAGCGAAATCCCGTCCAACCCGTTCCTGCTGCTGCTGCAAAACTCGATCGGCGACCCGATCTCGCTTTTGATCATCGCCCTGAGCGTGGTCGCGGTGACGCTCATCATTCAGGGTGCGCTGCGTATCCGCCGATCCGTGCTGCTACCCGAGGAGTCGACCGCGACGATCCAGGAGATGATCGAGCAGCGGCGGTTCAAGGAACTCATCGAGTTCACCGAAAACGACGATTCGTTCGTCAGCGCCTCTCTCAACCCCGCACTCAAGCGGGCACCGAGCTTCGTGCAGATGCGTGAGGCATTGGAGACGATGGTGGCCGAGGAGACCGCCGAGGAGTTTCGCAAGCTCGAGTACATCAACATCCTCGCAAACGTCGGCCCGCTGCTCGGGCTGATGGGAACGGTGTACGGGATCATGGAAGCGTTCGTCTCCCTCGCCTCCAGCGGCGGCAGCGCCAACCCGGCGGAACTGGCCAGCGGCATCTCGACCGCGTTGGGCACAACGCTGCTTGGTCTGATCCTCGCGGTGCCGTGCTTGGTTGCCTACGGCATCTTCCGCAACCGTGCCGACCGGATCACGACCGAAGGCGCCCTACAGGCTGAGGAGTTCCTGCTGATGATGAAGCCGGAGGAAACCAAGCGTTCGTCGTCATCCGGTCGTTCGTCGACCAGCGCCCAGCCCAAGCCCGCGACCTAAACCGATGCGTCTGCCCAAGCGACATCTCGGCGGCCTCGGTGCACCCAACATCACTCCGTTGTGTGACATCATGCTGTCGCTGTTGATCTTCTTCATGCTCGTCAGCCGGGCCGGCATCGAAACCGGGGCGGACGAAAACCTCGTCCTGCCCGAAGTACTTCAGGGCGTGAAGATCGAGAGCTTCGGCGAGACCGTCACGCTCAACGTCTACGACCTCGAGCTCAACGGCGGCAACCTCGTCACCACCCGCCGGCCGCTCACTTCCACCGACATCGAGCTCACCGCCGGCGGTTCACAGGACGAGTTGGCCGAGTTCCTCACCGCCATCACCAACGAAATCCCGAATCTCAAGCTCATCGTCCGCACCGACCAAACTCTCGAGTACCGCTACGTCGAGCCGGTCCTCCTGGCCGCATCGCAGGCACAGGTCGAGAGCGTCAACTTCGCCGTGGTTGATGCGTCGCAAGGAGGTGGCTCGTGAAGCGTCGTAGCCCGAAGATCGGTCAACAGCAGGACACCGCGCCGAACCTGACGCCGGTGGTCAACATCGCGATGGTGGTACTGGTCGTGTTCATGCTCAGCGCATCGTTCGCGGCGGAAGAACTCTTCTTGCGATCGACGGTGAGCGCGGAAGCACAGGGCGCGGTCGCGCCCGATGAGGATTTCGTGCCGACCGAACCGTTGGAGATTCGCGTGAGTGCGCCCGATGCCGACCGGTTCATCGCCCGCATCGGCGGAAACGTCACCTCCGACACCGAGGAACTCGCCGCGATTCTGACAACGCTGCGTGATCAGGAGATCGCCGTCGGTACCGAGATCGACGACATTCAGGTCATCATCCGCCCCGACGGCAACGTCCCACAGAAGTTCACCATCGCCGTGCAAGAAGCAACGATCCGGGCCGAACTGACGAAAGTGGCTTTTGCGGCCAGTGCCCGCTAATCCGACGCCCGACCGATGAATCTGCCGAGCTTTTCCTTCAACAGCTTGGTCCTAAGATGCCGGCGTGAAGCGTTTGACCGTCGCCTGCCTCGCCGTTTGTGTTTCGACGTTCCCGTTGCTTGCCCAGGAATCGGACGAGTCAGCGGGGCTTGACGCGCTGCCCGAAGACCGGGTGCTGGCCGAGTTGGCAAGCCGCAATCTCGAGACGCTACTCAACCGCGCGTTCGATGAACTCGACGTACCGGAAGACCAACGCAAAGCGTACTCGGTCACCGTCGCGCTGAGCCGACTTCGGGACGATGCGGCGACGATGTCGGTCAACGACAAACGCCGTGCCGTTGCCAGCATCGTGGACGGCATTGACGAGCTTCTGCCAACGATGAACGACCCGCAGCTCCTCGCCGAGCAGGGCAACATCCTCGTCGTCCACGGCATCCTTGACGACGCGTCGGACCTCGAATATTGGGGGCCGAATCCAACGATTCAGGCCCGCCTCCGTCCCACCGTCCAGACGGCCGTCGATCTCTACCAGAAAGCACTCACGATCAGCGAGCTGCGCCTCGCACAACTCGAGAATCAAATCGACGGGCCGACCGATACCGCCGACATCCAGCGGTATCAGCAGATGGACAATCTTTACCGCACGGCCGAATACACCCGGCAGGTGCTCAACTACTACCTCGCGCTCAGCCTCGACTCCGCCGACCCACAGCGGCAGATTCTGGCCGAGAACTTCATGGACTACCTCCGGCCGTTCGTGTCGGTGAACACATCCGGCGAGTTGTACTACGCCAACTTCTTTGGCAAGACATCGATCGTCGCCGGCACCGATTCCGCCCTCGTCGACGGCATCGCGGCGCTCAACGCCGTGATCGATTCGGCACCGACCGACGTCGCCGACAACCCCGACGCCGCGACCTACGCCCGCAGCCAGAAGTACGAAGCCCACTACGCCAAGACCATCGCCCTGCTCGAGTCTGGCGACCTTGCGGCGGCGAAGCTGCAATCGTCCGCCCTGGATCGGTTCGTCACCGCCGAGATGGGCGATGATGACGTGAGCCGGGTTTACGCCGACGTGCTCAAGTATCGGATCGCCGACGCCGAGGCTCGGGACACCCGAAGCGATGAAGCCGCCAAGCGTGCGATCGACATTCTCGCCGACCTCTCCGAGGACTACCCGGCGTTCAGCGCCGTCGTTTCCCAGCAGATGCTCGCCGCCCTGCCGCAGGAGCCGACCCCGGCCCAGATCGACTCGTACAACCGCCTGCAACTCAACGCACTCATCGATCGGGCCGTCGACGATTACAACCTTGCCCGTGCCGAGGAGTCGTACAACCAAACCGAACTCGCCGCCGGCATCGCAGCGGCACGGGAACTGGTCGGCCGAGAGGAGTTGACCGAATCCCAGACCGACACCGCCGCCTGGCGGCTCGCCCTGTTCCTCGCCGCGTCCGCCGAGGAGGCCGCAGCGCTCGATGCGTTCATCGACTATGCCGCGACGTACAAGGACATGAACACCGTCCGCGCCGAGCAGGCGATGCAGCAAGCGATCAACTACATCGCGCGGCTGAGCAATGATCCCACGCTTGCCACGGAGGTCGCCGAGGCCCGCAATCGCTTCCTGCCGATCGCCGTCGATGAGCCGTTCAACTGGATGCAGTTCGCGGTGCCTTACGCCCGGCAGTTGCTCAACTTCGGCGATGTCGACGAAGCAGCCCGTGTGTTGCGACGGATTCCGGAAAGCCATCCCGATTTCGAACGGTCACGTTACTTCCTGCTTCTCGCGGATCGCCGACGGTTGCGTGAGCTACCGGCAGACTCGTCCCTGCACGGCGAACTCGAACGCTCGGTCCAACAGCTCGCCACCACCGTCAGCAGCAACCTCGAAGCCGAGCTCCGCGACGCGACCGGCAGCCGGGCCATCGCACTACGAAGTCGGCTTGCCGGCGTCCGCCTGCAGGTCGCCGAGTCCGCGCTTAACGAACAGGAACAACCCGCCCGCGCCGTCGAAATGCTGCGCGGCATCGAGGACGTCATCACCGGCCTGCCCAACGAGCAGGAACTGCTCGGCAACGCTTTGTTCTACCGGTTCCGCGCGTTGGCCGCTCTGGGCAACTACGAGGAGGCGACTGACGAGCTTCTCCGTTACGTCGAACAAGCTGGCCCCGAACGTGGGACGGCGATCGTCTTCACCTTCCTGCAGACGCTCGACGCCGAGTTCGCCGAGGCCAAGCGCCTCGACCGCCGGCCGCAGATGCAGTCGCTCTCCGAAGCCCGCGTCGCGCTCACCCCGCAGTTGATCACGTTCGCCGAAAAAGCCGGGCTGGACTCGGCGGTCTACACCTATCGCCGTTACGACGCCGACAGCCGCCGTATCGCCGCCGAGGTTGCCGCCGACCCTGCCCGCCGCGACGAACTGCTCCGCGACGCGTTGGCCAAGTTCGAGTTCCTCGAAACCGCCGAGCAGGAACAGCAATGGCGTACGACCAACACCAGATCGTTCGACCGCTACGACCCGGTGCTCGTCTTCGGCATCGCACGAACGCAGCACGCCCTCGGGAACTTTGACGCTTCCCGCGATCGGTTCGGCCGACTCCTGCAAGACAAAGTCCTCGGCCGACCCGTCGAAGCCAAGCCCGATCCCGAGACCGGCGAGATCGTGCAGGTCTACAACGACGAGTACTGGGAAGCCTACCTCAAGTGGTACCGCGCCAAGCAACGACTGGACGACATCGGTGAACGCGACCTTCAGGAGCTGCGACGCACGTTCATTCGCTACGGCGATCAGGCGGGCGGCCCCGCGTGGGCTGATGACTTCGAAGATCTACGTGACGATCTCTTGCCGGACATGCGGTAGCTCAATAGCCGACGACGCCGACCTCGAACCGAACGGTGCGGCTCGTATCGCCCGACGGCTCGGTGCCGATCGCGCGAACGCGTTGCGGCTCCAGCCCGGCAGCCCGCAGGTACTCTGCCGCATTCTCCGCACGCGCGTCGGCTAGCCTCCGGTTCGCCTCGGTATCACCCCGGCTGCTCGCGCTTCCGACGACACGCACATAAAACTGCGGGAAACTCCGCAGCGTCTCGGCCAGCCGATCGAGCGCCGCTTTGCTCGAACCCGTCAGGTCCGAGCGACCGGGAAAGAACACGAGTCGATCGACTTGCAAGGTCCCGACCGAACGCAGTTGCTGCCATTGCGCTTCGCTCAGCTCGGCGACCTCGCGGCGATCGATGCCGTCGCGGGTCACGCCGGGATGAAAGTCATCGACACGAAGTTTTGCAAGCACGCCGTCGTAGTACCACGCCGCCGGGTCACCATCGGTCGGATCACCGTCGAGCGCGCCGGTGCGTTGCAGGACGCGGTTGAGTTGACGAATGACCGTGTCGAGCGTTGGCACCGCCGGGTCCGGTTCGACACCGAAGTACGCGTAGTTGGCAAGCATCGGCTGGAAGCGAATACCGTCGGCAATCCGGTCGGCCTGGGCGTCGGTGATCCGCGTCCCGGTCCGCTCGGCGTCGCGGCCGATGAGTCCCGCCAAGCCACTCGACCGCGCATCGTACAACGCCCGCTGGTACGCCCGGACGAACTCGGTCACGACCGCTTCGTTCCGCAGCAGCCAGTCACGATTGACCACCAACACGTCGACGATGTACCCCTGAAAATCACCTGAATCGAGCAAGACGCCAACGCCGTCCACTTCGAGCGCCCGACTGAGTTGCGGCTCCCATAGGACAAACGCCTGCCGCGTTGAGCGGTCGGCCGACCGCAATCTGGACAACACGTCATCCGCGCCGTCGGCGGGCACGATGTCCACCCCTTCGATGTCGAACGACGCTTGCACGACGCGGGCGAGTGTCTCGCTCGGCGAGGCCGGCGTGAGCACGATCTGTCCACCGGCCAGCGCGTCGAGGTCAGGCACGGCGTCGGTGTAAGCGACCATCGCGTCAGCACCGACGGTTTCGTCGATGACCATCACGATTGTCGCCGGCATTCGACCAAGGTCCGCCGCGGTCGTGAGCAACGCGTCGACCGTGAAGACGGCCATCGGCGTGTCGCCATTGTCCAGGGTGCGTAGCCGCTTCTCGTAGTCGGCCGCGTCATCGACGAGTTCGAGGTCGATACCCGCCGCGGCGAGATCGGCTTGAAACGTCGGGTCACGCAAGACCGCGTATCCGCTGAACGAATCGAGCGCGAGCCGGACGTCGATCCGTTCGCCGCCGCGACTCGGGCTCGCGCTGCCGGTGAGCCGACGCTTGAGCGCGGCGGTCGCGTTGCGGTACTCCTCGATTGTCGCATCCCCGGGCAGTCGTTCGACGGACTCGCCCCGCGCCTCGGCCTGCTCGACGACATCGACGTACGCCGATTGAGCCTCGTCGTATGCCGCCGCTTTGGCAAACTGCGGATGCACGATGAACCGGTACGCGAGCGCGATGACCACGACCACGGCAATCCAGACCGCTGCGATCGTGACCCACTTGGCACCTGACGTTTTCGCCATGCCTCGGTTGTAACCGAAAGTGGTCGCGTGCTGCCACCGATTACTCGCTGTCGGCCGACGCGATCCAGTCCAACGACACGAAGAACGCTTCGATCTCGCCGCAGACGAGTCGGAAGTACCGCTCGCCGTCGGGCTGTCGTCCACGATTGAAAAAGCCGTGATCGGCACCGGGATAGATCACGAGTTCGCTGCGTACGCCGACTACCCGTTGCTCGTCGCGGAAGCGTTCGGCGGTGGCCACGGGGATGAGCTTGTCCTCGTCACCAAGCAACACGATCGTCGGGGGCATGTCCGCATTGATGCTGTGCAGCGGCGAAAACGCTTCGTACCGATCACCAATCCGGTCGTGCCCATAGCCATCGGGGCTGTTGTCGTAGACCGGATTGAGCAGCACCAGCGCGTCGGGGACCGGATCGATCGCGGCGTCGGTTTCCGGTGAGAAGGTGGCGGGGTCGATCGTGGCGAGAGCGGCCGCGAGATGACCGCCGGCCGAACCGCCACCGGCGGCGAGCCGCTCGGGATCGATGCCCATGTCCACGGCGTTGGCACGGACGTAACGAAACGCGGCAAACGCATCGTCCACGGACTCGAACGGCGTCGTGCCGTGCCGCTCGGACACGCGATACTCCGGGCAGATGACAACCATGCCACGGGCAGCGAGGAACCGGGCATAAGCGTGAAACTGCTGGGGTCGGCCTTTCATCCAACCGCCGCCGTGAAACAACACGACCGCGGGCCGGGCCACTCCGGCTTCATCGCCGACCGGCTCGAATATCTCCAAAGCGAGCGGGCCTTGCGGCGTTTCGCGGTAGACCACCGTTGTCATCGGCTTCGACTCCGGTTCCGCTTTCACGTTTGCCCGCGCGGTGTCCGCAGGCGACGCGGCGATAAGTACGCAGCCGATCGTGACAACGCAAAGGCAAACGAACGTGCGCATGATTTTGAGCGTCATCGCTCGCATCATCCGGCAAACACGTTGCCGATCAAATCTTGATGTTGCATACTTGAGTCGCGGCCCGAGTTCGGGGATGGTCCGAGCCGCATGAACGACTCGGATGAACAGACGTTGGACAAGGCACGCATCGGTTTGGTCGGACTCGGTGGATACTCGGCGGAAGTTCTCAAACTGCTGCGGGAAGCGGAAGCCAGTGAGGATGGACTGACCCGGCTCACGGACGTGTTCGTACCCGACCCACAGAACCACGAAGCAACGCTGGCCGAGCTTGGCGATGCCGGCTGCGTGGTCCATGAGTCGTTCGATGCACTGCTCGCGAGCGAAGCCGAGGCGGTGTGGCTGCCGGTGCCGATCCACCTTCATCGGCCCATGACCGAGGCGACGTTGGCGGCAGGCAAAACCGTCATGCTCGAGAAACCGGTCGCCGGGTGCATCGACGATCACGACGCGCTCATGCGTGCCGAGGCAGCTTCGGAGGCGGCGGTGCTCATCGGATTCCAGGATGTCTATCGGCCGATATCGTCGAGTCTGAAAGCGCGGCTGCTTGCCGGGGAGTTCGGAACCCCGACGCACGCCACCGTGCTCGGGCTCTGGCCGAGGCCGCAGTCGTACTACGACCGCAACAACTGGGCCGGTGCCATGCGGCGAGACGGGACTTGGGTGCTCGACAGTCCGCTCAACAATGCGATGGCCCACTACGTGAACATCGCCCTGTTCTTACTCGGGCCAGCTCAAGAAACTGCCGCGGCGATCAGCCATGTGACCGCCGATCTTCTTCGGGCGCGGCATGACATCGAGAACTTCGACACCTGCTCGCTACGTGCCGGCCTGAAACGCGGTAACAACGAGCTCAGCCTGGTCGTCAACTACAGCCATGCGATCGACACCAACATCCAGCCGCACATCACGATCGACACCGATCGTGGCGTGCTGGAGTTTGCCTTCAATGGCGCTGCGACGTTCACGCCAAACCAGGGCGACATGACGAACTTAAACCCGGACGAGAACCGCAACCCGCGACCGCCGATGGCCAAGGCGCTGGCGCGGGCCGTCCGAGGGCAGCCCCAGACCGGCGCTACCGCCACACTCGCCAACGCACGTGCCCACACGCTGCTGGTCAGCGCGGTCTCCCAAGCCGCCGAGATCGTCGACATCCCCGCCGAACAGGTGACCGCTCATCAACAAGACGACCGGGTGTTCCTGCGTGTCACACGACTCGCCGAGTATTTGCGGGAAGCAACCGGTGCCCGCAAGACACTTGCCGAGCTTGGTACGGACTTGCCGAGCCGGCCGGGCTCCCTTGATGGCTTGGAAAACTACACCCATTTCGCCGGTCCGAAGAACGGGCGTGTTTAAACCACGAGCGCCTGATCCTCGCACGCCTGGATGGCTTCGCCGACGAGGTAGAAGCTGCCGGTGATGCAGATGAGGTCCTCCTTCGCGACGGCCCGACGGGCGATCGACATCGCGCCACTGAGATTGTCGGCAACCTGACAGACTTTGCCGAACTTCTCCTGGTAACGCTTGGCCAGATCGCGCGGATCGGCCCCGCGGACGGAGTCGATGCCACAGAAGATGACCTTGTCGGCCCCGCACGCGAGCTTGGCGAGCATGCCGTCGATGTCCTTGTCGCTACAGCAGCCGAAGATGGTCACCAGCGAGTCGTAGGTGATGTGCTGGCCGATCGCGCGGAGCACCGTGTCGATCGACGCGGCGTTGTGGGCGCAGTCGACGATGATGCGCGGCGTGCGGTGGATGATCTGCATCCGCCCGGGCAGCTCGACGTGGTGCATCGCGTCCATGACCGCCCTGTCGTCGAACTCGTACCCGAGTTGCTTGAGCTGGTCGATGACGGCCAGTGCCAGAGAACAGTTGAGCGCTTGGTGTTCGCCGACGAGCGGAACGGGAAAGTGCTCGAAGTCCGAGTGCGGCGTGTGCAGGCAAAGGTAGTTGTGCTTAGCCGGCGGATCGACGCCGAGGGTTCGGCTGGCGGCGAACCGGTAGGAAAAGTCGAGTTCGTCGCCGAGCACAGAGAGCTCGACGCCCTTCTCCTTCGCCACGCGGCGCAGGGCTTTCTTCGCCTCGTCGTCCTGCGGGACGCTCACGGCGGGAACGCCCTTCTTGAAAATGCCGGCCTTCTCGGTGGCGATCTTGCCGAGCGTGTTGCCCAGTTGGGCCATGTGGTCGTACGAGATGCCGGTGATGGCGGAGACCAACGGCGTGACGACGTTCGTCGAGTCGAGCCGACCGCCGAGTCCGGTCTCGATCACGGCGATGTCGACCCCCTGGTTCGCGAAGTGCAGGAACGCGACGGCGGTTAGCGCATCAAAGTAGCTGACCCGGCCGTGCCCGTTCTCGCAGTGGGGAGCGACTTGGGCGATGAGTCGGGTGAACTCGGCTTGGCTGATCATCTCGCCGTCGATCGTGAACCGCTCGCGAATGTCGACCAGGTGGGGCGACGAGTAGACGCCGACCCGCAGACCATTGGCCCGAAGCATCGCGGCGATCATCGTCGCGGTCGAGCCTTTGCCCTTGGTACCGGCGAGGTGGATGGTCTTGATCTTGTCGTGCGGGTTGCCGACGTCGTCGAGCAGGTCATGCATTCGCCGCAAGTCGAACGTCCGCTCGTCATAGCGAACGATCCGGCGGCGCTCGACGTCGTTGAGGCTCGCGAGGAACTTCATCGCCCGCGCCAGCGTGGTGATCGGCTCGCTGTGAGCTTCCGCAACCGCAGCGGTGCGGCGTTTGGCGGTCTTTCGCACGGGGGCTTTTGCCTTCGCGGCACCCTTGCCCGCTGCTTTTCCGGGCGAAGATTTGCCGGTTTTCCCGGCAGGCTTGGCGGCAGCGGCGCGGCCTGAGACGGCAGGAGACCGGCGTTTGGTCGTTTTTTTCACGGTGTCGGGCTTCTTCGCCGAAGATCGGCGGGTCGATTTGGAACGGTCGGGCCGGTTACCGGACGTAGATCGAGACGTACGGCTGGCCATGCCTACGAGCATAGCAATATGTCCAACTTCGTTCAATACGACAGGTTAGCCGCGTCAGGCGCGATTCGGACCGCCACGAGGCGTACAGTGCCCGCCGTAAGCCCATGCCCACCGCTTCATCGCAACAATCTGCCGACACCGCCCCCGCCGACGGAGATGTCCGGTCCGTCGCGTTCGTCTCGCTCGGCTGCCCGAAGAACCTCGTCGACTCCGAGCGCATGCTCGGCCTGCTCGCCGAGGACGGCATCGCCGTCACGCCCGATCACGACGAGGCCGACGCGATCGTCATCAACACCTGCGGCTTCCTGGAAGCGTCCAAGGAAGAGTCGATGGCCGAGATCAACGAGGCGATCGCCCGCAAGGAGGCCGGGCTTTGCAAGCGCGTCGTCGTGGCCGGCTGCCTAGTCCAGCGGCACAAGACCAAGCTCCTCGCCGACGCCCCCGGCATCGACCGCCTCGTGGGCGTGTTCGACCGCGACCACATCGTCGACGCCGTGCGCGGCGAGCGGCCGGAGGTGGACCACTTCCTCGGGAGATACCACGCGCTGTCGGACGACGCGAAGCCTGCTGCGGAGTTCGCGGCGGGCGATGAATCCAAGGCGGCAGCGCTGCTCCGCAAACAGGCCGAGGGCAAGCGCGGGCAACGGCTCGCCGTCTTCGAGAACGATCGCGGTCGGCTACGCCTCACGCCCCGCCACTACGCGTACCTCCGCATGTCCGAGGGCTGCAATCAGGGCTGCGGCTTCTGCACCATCCCGTCAATCCGCGGGCCCATGCGGTCCAAGCCGGTCGACCACATCGTCACCGAGGCCAAGGAACTCGCCGCCGACGGCGCGGTCGAGCTGCTGCTGATCGGGCAGGACACCACCAGCTACGGCACCGACATCGGCTACGCCCCCGGCCTCGCCGGCCTGCTCCGGGAACTCGATCGCAATCTCACCGACGTCGCGTGGGTCCGGCTCATGTACGCCTACCCGTCGTGCTTCACCGACGAGATGATCGACACGATCGCCCGTTGTCGCCGCGTGCTCCCATACATCGACATGCCGCTCCAGCACATCAACTCCGATGTGCTAGCTCGCATGAAACGCAAGGTCACCCGCGAGGAAACGACCACGCTCCTGCACAAGCTGCGCGAACGAATCCCCGGCATCGCGATCCGCACGACTTTCATTGCAGGCTCTCCCGGCGAGACCGAGGCCGAGCATCAGGAACTCGTCGAGTTCGTCCGCGAGTTCGGCTTCGACATGATGGGCGTGTTCCCCTACTCCCCCGAGCCCGGCACGCCGATGGGACGCATGGCCGATCAGATCGACGAGGACACCAAGCAACGCCGACTCGACGAGCTCATGCTCGCCCAGCAGGAAGTGGCCTTCGCTCGCGCCGAGTCCATGCTCGGCTCCACGCAGGAAGTGCTCATCGACAGCTGTGAGGGCGACGTCGACGAGGGCGGCAAGCTCTACATCGCCCGCACCTACCGCCAGGCCCCGGACATCGACAGCGTCACCTACGTCCACGACCCGGCCGGCGAGCTCCACCCCGGCCAGTTCGTCGACGTCGAGCTCACCGACTTCCAAAACTACGACCACGTCGCCAAGGTCGCGGTGAAGAAGGCCAAATCGTTGTCGGTGATCTCGTAACTTGGGCCCGCCTGACTTACAGCCCGGCGAGTTCGATGATGAAGATCGCTTCGTCCTCGACGGTGGTAAGGCCGTCGAAAGTGTCCTCGAAGAACCCGGCGACACCGATCATGCCGTCGCGGATCAGAACCGACTGGCCGTAGTCGTCGCCGACGCCCCCAAAGCTGACTGCACCCCCGAAGCGCCCGTCCACGTCGAGGCGGACGACGTAGGTGTCGTAGCTGAACGCGTCACGGTCGCCGGTGTTCGCATCGTCGTCGCCGAGCGTGTCGTCGTCGCCGCGGGTGCTGGTGAGCTTGAACTGATCGGTGGACGGGTCGAAGTCGGCGGTGCCGAAGAACCCGCCGGTGAGGATCGGCTCGCCGGTATCGTTGGTGGTGAGATCGCCGATGGTTTCAAAGCCCGAGCCGCCGAGTTGCTTGGTCCAGAGCAACGACCCG
>JBCDCH010000081.1 GCA_039182125.1 Planctomycetota bacterium | reverse complement strand
GCCGCGGGGCCGCCCCCGCGCCCCGCGACGGGTGTCGTGGTGAGCGCGGGACAGGCCCCGCGGCTACGGTTTCTACGGGAAAGCTCCCGTTGGTCGCCGCTCAAAGGAAAAGCGGCGTGACCCAGATGAGCCACGCCGCTTCCCGAAACCATCAACCGACGCGAATTACCGCTTGCTAAACTGGAACTTCCGGCGGGCGCCGCGCTGGCCGTACTTTTTGCGTTCCTTCATGCGGCTGTCGCGGGTGAAGAAGCCGGCTTCGCGGAGGGCGACCTGGGTGCCGGGGTCGTAGGTAGCCAACGCCCGGGCCAAGCCCATGACGATCGCGCCGGCCTGGCCAGTGGTGCCGCCGCCGTCGGCGTTGACATGCACGTCGACCTTGCCGCCCATGTTGCTGACTTCGAGAGGGCCGAAGATGACCTTGCGGTCACGCTCGTTGGGGAAGTAGTCGTTGAGCTCGCGCTTGTTGACGAGAACCTTGCCGCTGCCGGGGGCGATGCGGACGCGGGCGATGCTGCTCTTGCGGCGACCGGTGCCAAAGGTGAACGACGGACCGCTCTGGGTTGCGACGGGAGCGGCGGGTGCTTCGAGAACGTTGGATTCGTCGGACATGGGGAAGGTTCTTCGGGGGACTAGAGTTCAAGCTTCGTCGGACGCTGGGCGGCGTGATCGTGGGTGTCGCCCTTGTACACCTTGAGCTTCTTGAGCATCTTGGCCCCAAGGCTGGTCTTGGGCATCATCCGCTTCACGGCGAGCTCGATCACCTTCTCCGGGGCACGCTCGTTCATGTCCTCGAAGGTGTAGACGCGGCGACCGCTGGGGTGGCCGCTGTAGGTTTCGTAAGTCAGCGTCTGCCGCTTGTCGCCGGTGACCTTGACCTTGTCGGCGTTGATCACGATGACGAAATCGCCGGTGTCGACGTGCGGGGTGTAAGTCGGCTTGTGCTTGCCCTGGAGGATATGGGCGATGCGGGTGGACATGCGGCCGAGCACCAGATCCGTGGCGTCTATGAGATGCCACTTCGCGTCCAACTCGCCGTTCTTGGCGAGGTAGCTTTTGCCGTCGTTTTTCTTGCCGGTTGCGGTGCTCATGCGTGCGGAATCCTTAGCTGTTCAGCGGATCGGCACGGTAGGTGCGTTTTCGGGGGAGTCAAACGCAGAAGGCGCTAGGCGCTAGGGGTTAGGTGCTGGGTCTGTGTTTCATCGTCAGAGCGGTCCAATACCAAGGTCTAGCGCCTAACTCCTAACCCCTAGCGTCCCCGCCGCGCGGGCATCATCGACGCCATCTCGGACGACACTTCGCCGGTCGGGAAGGCGATGACCAACTGCGTCCCGTCCCAAGCGATGCACAGCCGCCCGGCGGGGTCGAGCCACATCCGATCGATCAACTCGGTGTTCGGGATCGCATGGGTGAAGGTCGCAACCACGCGGAGTTCGTCGCCGTCCCGCTTGAGCCGAACCAGCCGACCGGGGGCGTTCCAGAGCAGGAGTTTATCCGGGTCACCGTCGATCTCGAACACCAACGGCTTCTCGATCGAACCGCGGGCTTCGGGCGGAAGTGTCAGCTCCGCATCGCCATGGACGAGCGTGTCGATGCCGCCGCCGTAGGTCGTGCCGTCGGCGGATCGGCCGATCACGCCGTCGGGCATCTTGGGTGCGTCGCCCGGGCCGGACAGCACCGTGTCCTCGGGCTTCTCCGGCTGCAACGGCACCCAGCCGAACTCCTTGAGCGCCCACGCCCCGCCACTCTTCATCACCGGCCAACCCGCCAGCGTCCAGCCCACCGTCCCGCCGCTCAACGGCACGTTCCATGCCGGCAACTCCGGCGTGGTCTCGGGCAGACGTGGGTCGAGGATCAATGTCTTGGCCTCGTCATCGCGGAACACCCAGCGGCCCCGGCTGTCGATGCCGACGAACGTGTCGTAGCCGACGTGTTCGGCCGGGAGCATCGGCTTCCAGTGGTTCCCGTACCACCGCATCGGCCCCTCGCTACCGAACACCCCGACCCACTCGTCGCCCCAGGCGGTGAGCGTGTGATCTTCGTCGTCCGGGTTGAACGGGTACATCATGGTCGGTCCGAGCCGACTGATCCGCAGGCCCGGCTGGATCACGACCCACGCGGGAATGACGTACGCATTCGCCTCGCCGTTGGCGATGCGGTTGGGCAAAGCGACACCGTTGGACAGGTACATGACGCTGCCGCCGAAGCCGACCGGGTTGAGCGTCAACGCCGGGCCGGGCATGGGCTGCATGTCGCCGATGAGGGGTTCGAACTTCTCGCCGAGTAGTGCCTGAAGTCGGCGTCGCCCCTCGGCCGGTTGTCTCGCGATCTGGGCCTCGAAGATCGGCCAAGCCGCCGGGCCGTACGTCTGCAGCTCGGCGTACGCCGTCTCGCGGGTCAGGCGGCTGCGGTCCGAGAGCTGCGCGATCAGCTCGAGAATCTTTCCTTCGTCGACCTCGACCGCTTCGAGCAGCACGCTGGTGGTGACAACATTGCCGTCGGCATCGTCGTGGATGGCCGTCACGGTGCCGTCGCGCATCGGAACGAGTTGGCGAATGCTTTCGGGGAAGCCGTCCGGCTTGGTCCATTTCCCGTCGACGTAACGGGCAACATCGTCGCCGCCGTCGCGCCAGGCGAGAACGCCACGATGGTCGAGGAGAAAATGCGCCGGGCCGGTGCCGGTGAGTTGCAGCGATCCTGCGCCCTGCTGCAATTGACCACCGACGAACACGATCGGCCCGTCGCCGGCCGACACGAATACCCGGTCGCCCTGGCTGAACGCCGTTGACCAGTCGATGCCGGCGGGCACCGTCTGCGACACGCCGTTCCAGCGAATCGAAGTTCCCCCCAAGTCGTAAACCGGCTGCGGCACCCACCCGCCATCGCCGGGTGCCCAATGCACGTACGCCACGGGGTCCGGCACGAGATGCACCTGCCTGGTGTCGTCGATCGTCCCGTCAGCGTCGGCGTACTCGATCCACAAATCCCCGCGCCCGCACAAATGAACGGCGTCGTCGATCAGCACGACCCCCGCGTCGAGCACATCGGTCGCGCGTGTTCGTTCCTGGACATCGACGAAGCGTTCGTCGGTGAGCTGGACGTACTCGAAGAACGTTGTCGGTAGAGCGACCGCCTCCGGCTCGGCCGGCTTTGTCGCGGGCTGTGTGGCCGGTTGGGTCGCTTCAAGCCTGTCTTGACCGAGCGGCTCGCGCTCGGCTTCTTCGCAAGCCAACCCTGCCAACAACAACACAACCAGCGTCCAACGCATGAACAGAGCTTACCCGAAGCAGCCACTGCGGCCATTTGTAACGATGCGGTTTGATCTGCTTTCGTTTCGCCTACATTCAGTCCGCCCGTGAACCCCCTCGACGAAGCCGGTTATCGCATGCGGACGGTCAGTGCGGCTGCTCTGCGCAAGATGGGGTTTCGCGAAGAAACGTATCTGGTCTTCCCGGCAGTCGTGGTTGGTGTCGTCGCGGCGGCGGCGGCGGCGGGATTTCACGAGTTGATCATTCTGCTCCGTGATTTGCTGTACCAGCCGGGGCTTTACGAAGGACGCTGGCTGTGGCTGTTGGTGCTGCTGCCGGCGCTCGGCGGGCTCGGCGTGGGGTTGCTCGTCAAGCTGTTCCGAGCACCGCCGGGCCATGGCGTGGTCGATGTCATGGCCTCGGTCGCCCAATCACGCGGCTTCCAACGGCCACGCACCGCGATCGAGAAAATTCTCACCAGCGGCCTGACCATCGGCTCGGGCGGCAGCGCGGGGGCCGAAGGGCCGATCGTGCAGATCGGGGCCGCGCTCTCGACGCTGGTCGGCCGACTCGTCGGCGTGACCCGGGCGCAGATGCCGATCCTCGTCGGCTGCGGCGCGGCTGCCGGCATCAGCGCGATCTTCAACGCACCGATCGGCGGCGTGCTCTTCACGCTCGAAGTCATTCTGCTCGACTTCTCGCTCAAGTCGTTCACGCCGGTGGTCATCTCCGCGGTCATCGCCAACGTCACGATCCAGGCGATCTACGACTTTCTCTCGCACCCCGACGCCGAGCACACGGCCCACTTCGGCGCGATCTTTGGCGAAGTGCGGATGGACACGACGATCGACGTGTTGCTCGATTGGCCGCAGTTGCTCAACTACGTGTTACTCGGCTTGGCTTGCGGTGTGTTGGCGGTGGTTCTGACGCGGACGATGTTGGCGGGGGACCGCGTCGCCGAGAGGCTCAGCGGCCTGGGCATGTTTCGTCCGGCACTGGGCGGGCTCGGCGTCGGACTGCTCGGGCTGACCGTCGTGCTCTTTGCCGGCGACAAGCTGTTTCCGTTCCAAGTCTACCCAATGCCCGCGTTCTTCGGCGATGGCTATGGCGCGATCCAGGCGATCCTCGATCACGGCTTCTACGAGGGAAATTCGCTAGGACCGACGCTCACCATCCTCGGCGTGTTGCTCGGCGCGAAGATCCTCGCGACGTGCCTCACGCTCTGCTCCGGCGGCAGCGGCGGCATCATCGCCCCCTCGCTGTTCCTCGGCGCGACGGCCGGCGGGATCCTCGGTGTGCTGCTCAAGGCCACCGACTTCTTCCGCGACATCCGGCCCGAGCTCTACGCCCTGATCGGAATGGGCGCGATGCTCGCGGCGGTGGTTCACGCACCACTGGCGAGCATTCTGATCCTCACGGAACTCACGGGCGACTACCGCGTGGTGCTGCCGGCGATGCTGGCGTGTGTCGCGGCGACCGGCTTCGCGCGGCTGTTGTTCGCCGACTCGATCTACACGCACCTGCTCCACGAGCGCGGCATCCGCCGGGGTGTTGGGCGCGACCTCTCACGGCTACGCCGCATGTCCGTCGAACAGGTCGCGCTCGAACCGGCCAGCGTGGTAAGCATCGGCGAGCCGATGGACCGCGTGGTCGAGCTCATGACCCGGCTCGACACGTCACACTTTGTCGTGCTCGATGAGAAGGGTCTGTACGCCGGCGTCCTGCTCGGGGACGACCTCAACACGGCCCTGCTCGAACGTGACGCCCTGCCGCTGCTCAATGCCGAGGAGCTGATGCATGACGATGTTCAGCCACTGACGCACACCGACGACCTCGGCACCGCGTTCGAGCGGTTCGTGCTGCAGGAGGTCAATCGCCTGCCCGTCGTCCACGCCGACACCCCCGGCAAAGTCATCGGCGTCCTGACAAGGGCCGGCCTAATGCGTGAGTATCAGCGGGAAGAAGACTAGGACGTCGGCCTGATGACCTCGACGCCGTTCATGTACGGGCGTAGGGCGGCGGGCACGTCGACGCTCCCGTCGGACTGTTGGTGGTTTTCGAGGATCGCGATGAGGATGCGGGGGCTGGCGACGACGGTGTTGTTGAGCGTGTGGCAGAACTTGGTCTCGCCGTCCTTGGTCTTGTAACGCAGGTTCAGACGGCGGGACTGGTAGTCGTACAGGCGGCTGGCCGAGTGCGTCTCACCCCACTTGGTCGGCCGGCTGGGCATGTACGCCTCGAGGTCGAGCATGTCGACGTTCTTGGGGCCGAGGTCGCCGGCGCAGCACTGGATCACCCGGTACGGGATGTTCAGGCGGTGCAGCAGCTCCTCGGAGAAGCCGAGCATGTGCTGGTGCCAGCGTCGGCTCTCGTCCTCGTCGGCACGGCAGATCACGACCTGCTCACATTTGTCGAACTGGTGGACGCGGTAGAGCCCGGCGGTGTCCTTGCCGTAGGTGCCGGCCTCGCGGCGGAAGCACGTGCTGACCGTCGTGTACTTCAGCGGCAAGTCTTCCTCGCGGAGGACTTCGTTCATGTGCAAGCCGGTCAGCCCCACCTCGCCGGTGCCAACGAGGAACAGGTCGTCCTCGGCGGCGTGGTAGACGGCTTCGCGGTGCATCGGCAGGAAGCCCGTGCCGACCAGCGCCTCCTCACGGACCAGCACGGGGACTGTCGCCGGCGTAAAGCCGTGCTCGCCGACCATCATGTCCAACGCGAGCCGAAGCACGGCGTTGTGCAGTAGCGCGCCGGCCCCCTTGAGGAAGTAACTGCGTGAGCCGGCGAGCTTCACGCCCGCCTCGAAGTCCGCAAGTCCGAGTTCATGGCAGAGCGTGATGTGGTCCTTGGGCTCGAAGTCGAACTGGCGGATCTCGCCCTCCTCGCGGACGACGACATTGTCATCTTCGCCCGCTCCGTCGGGCACGTCATCGTCGGCCGGCTGGGGAACGGTCAGGAGCAACGCTGTGACCTCGGCGTCGAGCTTCTTCGCCTCGGCCTCGGCGGCATGGACGTCCTCCTTCATCTTGCCGACCTCGGCGATCAGGGCCGGGCGCTCTTCCTTGCTCGCCTTGCCGATCTTCTTGCTTGCGGCGTTCTGCTCGGCGCGGAGCGATTCAAACTTCTGCTGGGCTTCACGCCGGTCGGCGTCGAGGGCGATCAGCGCGTCGACGTCGACGTCCATCTGCTTGCGCTCGACTCCACGGCGATAGCGGTCGGGGTTCTGCCGAAGGTCCTTGAGGTCGATCATGCTTTGGGTGTTGTATACGAAAGAACCCACGGCTAAAGCCGTGGGCTTTCGAGTTGTTCAGGTTTGCCTCACTGGCTTTACCACGCAAAGTGGGCGAACGCCTTGTTCGCGTCGGCCATGCGGTGGGTCTGCTCGCGCTTGTTGATGGCGGCACCTTCCTTGTTGTAGGCGGCCATGAACTCATCCGCGAGGATCTCGGCGGTCGGCTTACCGACGCTGCGGCGACGGCCGCGCACGACTTCCAACATCCACCGGATGGCCAAGCTCTGCTGGCGACGCTTGTTCACCTGCATCGGCACTTGGTAGTTCGCACCACCGACGCGCTTGCTCCGCACTTCGACGTACGGCTTAACGTTGTTGATCGCGGTTTCGAACAGCTCCAGCGAATCAACGTCGGACATCTTCTTTCCGCAGGTGTCGATCGCGTCGTAGAAGACCTGCTGGGCGGTGAGCTTCTTGCCGTCGACCATCAGGCAGTTGATGAACTTGGTGACGAGCTTGGAGTTGAAGCGCGGGTCCGGCTTGAGCTGGTCTTCGCTGGCGGTGAACTTTTTGTAAGCCATGGGGAGTTGATTCGGAGAGGTCTCAGCGGCGCAGCCACCAGATAAATGCGAGGATGACGGCCAAGACAAACAGGCCGCAGACAATCAGGCTCGACCAATACTCACGTGCATCAACGGCCTCTGCGAGCATGGACGATGGTACGGGCTTACTTGCCCTTCTTGGTGCCGTACTTCGAGCGGCTCTGCTTGCGGCCGTCGATTCCGAGCGTGTCGAGCGAGCCGCGAACGACGTGGTAACGCACACCCGGCAGGTCGCGGACACGGCCACCCCGGACGAGCACGATGCTGTGCTCCTGGAGGTTGTGGCCTTCGCCCGGGATGTAGGCGGTGACTTCCTTGCCGTTGCTCAGGCGGACGCGGGCGATCTTCCGCAGAGCCGAGTTCGGCTTCTTCGGGGTCTGCGTCTTGACTTGCAGGCAAACGCCCCGCTTCTGCGGGCAGGAGTTGAGATCCTTGGTGCGGCTCGCGGCGGTTTTGTCCTTGCGCGGGCGTTTGACAAGCTGGTTGATTGTCGGCATGTGCTAATCCGGGGCAGTGGTTCTGAGCCGCCTGGGCGGTTTCCGCAAATACACAAGCGACGCAGTGCAAGACCGTCCACGGCCTGCAGCGCGTCGCGGTCGGCATGTTAGACACGCCTGGTCGCCGCGGCAACTCGGAATTCGCCCGAACACCACGCCGGCTGTGCCGTACGAAAAGTCTTGCGGAAATGTCCGTTTTCGCTGTATGTTTGTGTCACGTTTCCCGCTTAAACCGTGAGTTTCAAGTTACGGGTACATTCAACCATGCGTAAACACCGTTCACACTGGCTTATCATTGCCGCCCTGCTCATCGCGGTGGTCGGCCTCAACCTTTCCTATGCCTTGGCTGGCACGATCACGCTCAAGGACGGAACCGTCCTCGAAGGCGACGTCAAAAAAGTCGGCAGCAGTTACACCATCAAGACCACCGACGGTGATTTCAAGATGGTCAGCGGTGACGATGTCGAAAGCGTGACCGGCGTTGAAGGTCTCACCCCGGGTAAGGGCAAAGACGCCCCCGCCGCCGGGACTGATCTGCAGCAACTCTTGGAGCGCAGCGAACGCATCGACACCGCCGTCCGCGGCTCGGCGATGTGGCAGACCTGGATCGACAAGAATCCCGATCACCCCGAACTCGAGAAGGCTCAGGAGCAGCTCGAAATCTGGCGTGGTCGGGTCGACGAGGACGCCGAGAAGATCAACGGCAAGTGGATCGGTGGCGAGGAACTCGAAGACCTGCTCGAACGGGTCCGCGAACTGACCGACCGTGCCGCCTACGCGTTGCAGGACGAGCAAGCCACGCTCGACGTGGTCAAGGATCTCGAACAGGCTCGCCGGCTGCACCCGAAGTACATCCCGACCAACTTCTATCTCGGCTACTGGAACGCCCTGAAGAACAACGATGACGTCGCGGCCCGCTACTTCCAGCAGGTGCTGCGTCAAAAGCCGAACATGAGCGAGACGCTCAACAACATCGGCGTTATTTACAGCGCTAAGCGTCAGCACGAGAAAGCGATCCGGACGCTATATCAGGCAGTACAACTCGACGAAGATCCGATCATCGTCCGCAACCTCATGACGGCGTTCAGCGTCGCCCCGCGGTCGATGTACCAAGCCAACCCCCGCATCCGTGCGATCTGGGAGGACGCCCAGCTTTTGGCCCGCAAGCACGGCGGCCAGGGCAGCAACAGCTACACGCTCCTGCACCTCAAACCCTCAAGCGAACGCACCGAGGAGGAGGAAGAGTCATACGGCTCAGGCATCATCGGAACCGGCACGGGCTTCTTCATCACCGAAGACGGCTTCATCATGACCAACCAGCACGTCGCCGAGCCCGGTGACACGCTGATCGTTCAACTCTCCGACGGCACCGAAAAGGAAGCCGAGCGGATTGTCATCGACGACGAGCAGGACATCGCCATTCTAAAAATCGAGATGGGCGAGCGTGGCGAAGACGAAGGCCCGCAACCGTTTATTCCGATCGCGGCTTATGACCAACCCGGCTTCGGTGCCGACGTTACCATCTTCGGTTACCCGCTCGGTTCGGCACTCGGTAAGAACATCAAGGTGACCCGTGGCGTGGTGACCGGCATCGAGAACACCTTCGACGCCATCGACATCATCGTCGACGCGACGGTTAACCCCGGCAACTCCGGCGGCCCGATGGTCGACAAGTATGGCCGACTCCTTGCTCTGGTTGCCGTGCGTTTCCGCTCCGGTGAGTTGGTCAGCGCTTACGGTGGCGGTCTCTCGAACGGTCGTATTCGCACCTTCTTCGACAAGCATGCCGACCTGCTCAATGAAGCCGGCCTGGATGTCGAAACCGTCGCCACCGGCGTCGGCGACGGCGACCGCGCACTGACCACCGAAGAACTCGCTCAGCGATTCCGCCCGGCGGTCGTGCAGATCATGATGGTCAACGACTAGGCCAAACTTTCATTTCCGACTTCACAAAACCCACGCTTTTAGGGCGTGGGTTTTCTTATGCAGAGTCATTAGCCTATCGCCATGCTTCTCGAACCCTTCCTACGTCACGCCAAAGAAATTCCCAGCGATGTTGCTTTCCGTGATGCTCAAGGCGAGATCACATGGGGCGTGGCCGCCAAGCAGATCGGTGCCCTCGCAGCCCATCTGCGTGCGACCACGGACGCCACACACGTCGGCATTCTCCTACCGGCGGCCGCTGCTTTTCCGATCGCCTTCTATGCGGTGCTGGCCGCCGGGAAGACCGCCGTGCCGATCAACTTCCTCCTCGGTGAACAAGCGCTCAAGCACATCATCGTCGACAGCGGGATCGACACGATCCTGACCGCCCCGCCGCTGATGGCGCAGGTCGAACAACTGCCGCTCAAGATCATCGACCTCTCCGCCTTGGGCGGCGGCAACGTACCCGAGGGACTGCCGATCCACGAAGCCGATGAATCCGAGACGGCTGCCCTTCTGTACACTTCCGGCACCAGCGGCCAACCCAAGGGCGTCTGCCTCACCCACGGCAACATCCGCAAGGACGTCCAGGCTTGCATCGAACACGCCTCGCTCGAATGCGACCACGAGTTTCTCGGCATCATCCCGCTGTTTCACAGCACCGGTCTGCTCGCGACGATGTGCCTCCCGGTCGAGACCGGAGCGATCACGACCTACCAGCCGCGATTCAGCCCCGTCGCCGTCCTGCAGGCCCAGCGCGAACGGCAGTTCAGCGTGATCACCGGCGTACCGGCGATGTACGGTGCGATACTCCGGCTCAAGGACGCCAAGCCAGATGATTTCGATTCGGTCCACGTCGCCCTCAGTGGTGGCGAGCCGTTACCCACACGCATCCGCGAAGGATTCCGGCAACGGTTCGGCCGCGACCTGATGGAGGGCTATGGCCTCACCGAAACCTGCGGCCCGATCACCGTCAACGTGCCCGGCCAACTCCGTCCCGGCTCGGTCGGGCGGCCCTTGCCCGGCAGCGAAGTCCGCATCGACAATCCCGACGAAACCGGCAGCGGCGAAGTTCAACTCAAGGGCCCGATGGTCTTCGCCGGCTACCACCGTTTGCCCGAAGCCACCAAAGCGGCGTTCACCGAAGACGGGTTTTTCAAAACCGGCGATCTCGGCCGCGTGGATGAGGACGGTTACCTCCACATCACCGGCCGGCTCAAGGACCTGATCATCATCGGCGGCGAGAACCTTCATCCCCGCGAGATCGAAGAACTGCTCACCACTCACCCCGCGATCGCCCAAGCCGCCGTCGTTGGCAAACCCGACGAAACCCGCGGCGAGGTGCCGGTCGCCTTCATTGTCGCGATGGAAGGTGCCGAGGTCGATGGGGATGCGGCCAAGGCCCACCTCCGCGACACCGGCCTGCCCAACTGGAAGATGCCCCGCGAGATCCGTGTCGTCGAAGAACTGCCGATGACGCCGACTGGCAAGGTGCTCAAACGTGAGTTGGCGAAGATGCTCTGATTCGGAGCATCGTGCAATCGCCTCAGTCCGGCGCGTCCTCCACCACCATGCTCGTCGCAAGGTCGCGACGTACCTGGTTCGCCGGGTCCCGGCGTTTGGCTTCGCCCAGGGCTTCGCGGATGTCGTCGATGTCCAGGTCGGGCACCGCGAGGTGGCAGATCGGCTCGCCGGGACGCACCGTCGGCAGCGTCACCATCCCCAGTACCACCGCGTCGAACGGCGAGACGATCGCGTTCTGTTGTTCGCCGAAAACGCTGTAGTTGGTCGCGATCGGTTGGTCCTTGTCGACGATCGAGCCGGGCGAGATGTGGAAGCGGAGCAGGCCCCCAACGCTCCCGCGGAGCCACTGCGTCCGACGCACCGTCGTCTGGTACGGCGGCACCTTGGGCTGGTCGTCCACCATTTCCAACTTCGACAGAACGTTCATCACCCCCCGCACGCCGATCTCCAACACCGACGGCTCGATCTTGCTCGGATCACCGGCTTCGAGAATGACCGTCGGCACACCCGCCTCCACCGCGCTGCGCCGCATGCTGCTCTCGGGGCCCTTGCCGTCGACGATCAACTCGCACCCGAACGCCTCGGCGAGACGGCGGCAGTCGTCGTTGTCCAGATCCGCACGAACGTTCGGAAAGTTCGTCCGTCCCGTCGCGGCCGAGTGGAGGTCCAAGACGTAGTCCGCCTTGCGCACCAGTTCCTGGAAGACGGTGTCGGCAAAGCGTGAGCTGAGCGAGCCGTTGGCGTTACCGGGGAAGCATCGGTTGAGGTCGCGGCGGTCGGGCATGTACCGGCTTTGGGTCTCGAAGCCGAAGATGTCCACGACCGGCACCAGCACCAGCGTCCCGCGTGTCAGCTCGGGTCGGCGGGCGAACATCAGGTCGTGGACCACGCCGGTGCCGTTGATCTCGTCGCCGTGCAGCGCGGCCGTCACCAGCACGACCGGCCCCGGCTCCTTCGCTCGCACCACCCGCAGCGGCAGGCTGATGTCGTCGCCGGCGAACGTCTGGCTCACCGGCAGCCGCAGGTCATGGATCGCCCCTGGCCCGATCGACTCACCGGCGAACTTCACATCAATCTTGCTCATCGTCACTCCAACGTATCGGGCCACTGGACACATTCACGGACATCGACCGATAGGACCGGGAGCGAGAGCCCTGATAGCGGGGCAATCCCACTCAACCCATCGGAGACAACCATGAAGATCATTCAGGAATTCAAAGAGTTCGCCATGAAGGGGAACATGATCGACCTCGCGGTCGGCATCATCCTCGGCGCGGCGTTTGGAGCGGTCGTGACCAGCTTGGTCGAGAATGTGCTGATGCCGCCGATCGGCTGGGCCATCGGTGGCGTGGACTTCAGCGACCTGAGCGTTCAGCTCGCCGCCCCCGCCGGCGGTGTCGAGGAGGCCGAAGCCGCCCTCGCTGCGGCGAAGGAAGGTGGCGGGGATGTCGTCGCCGCCGAAGCCGCGCTCAAGACCGCGAAGGAAGGCGTGCTTATCAAGTACGGCCTTTTCCTCAACGCCGTCATCCGCTTCGTCATCCAGGCGGCTGCCGTGTTCTTCGTCATCAAGATCATGAACAATCTGAAGAAGAAGGAGCCTAAGGAGCCCGAGACCCCGACGCTCACGACGGATCAAAAGCTTCTTACCGAGATCCGCGACGCTCTCGCGGCCGGCAAAACCGCCTGAGTTCGCGTCCATCAAGCATCGCCGTCCACCGCCCGGGGCCTCGCCACAAGGCCCCGGGCGGTGCTTGTGTACTCCGACTATTCATGGAAAACACATTGACGCCCGGTGATTGATTGTTATCCTCACGATCGCCCGTTCGGGTTCTGTAAGCGTATCGCAACGTCACCTTTATCGGAGCCGATCATGTCCACAATGGAAGTCGCTAAACGCCTCGTCGAGCTGTGCAACCAGAATCAGTGGCGTGAAGCCACGGAGGAGCTTTATGCCGATGATGCGGTGAGTGTCGAGCCGGTCGCGATGGGCCCGGACGGGCCGCAGACCAGCGGCAAGGACGCCATCTTGAAAGCTGCCGACTCGTGGGACGCCGCCCACGAAATTCACTCGTCCAGTGCCAGCGGCCCGTGGCCTCACGGTGAGCGCTTCATCGCCAAGTTCGACCTCGACGTCACCGCCAAGGAAGGCCCGATGGCAGGCCAACGAATGAAAATGGACGAGATGGCGCTCTATACCGTCAAAGACGGCAAGATCAGCCGCGTCGAGTTTTTCTACGACATGGGCGAATGATCAGACCACCCCAGCGGTGCCTGTCTCGATCGGCTCGGTGACGTAATCCCGCGGATCGGTCACGCGCCCGGTCAACGCCGACGCCGCAACCGTCAACGGCGATGCGAGGTACACGCCGGCCTCCTTGTGGCCCATGCGGCCGGGGAAGTTGCGGTTGGTCGTGCTGATGCACTGCAGCGGCTCGTTCAAGCGGCCGAACGTATCCACCGGCCCGCCGAGGCACGCCGCACAACCCGACGGCCCCATCTCGCAGCCGGCATCCAGAAGAATGTCCTCGATGCTCTTCTCGTTGGAATCCTTCTCGACGCCGCGCAGGTTGAGCCGCTTCATGTCGGCGTGGACCTCGGTGCTGCCGGGCACGACGTAGGTGGGGATTTTGACTTGGTTCCCGACGAGGATGTTGGCCGCGAAGATCATGTCGGTGATCTTGCCGCCGGTGCAGGAACCGATGTACGCCTGGTCGAGCTTCACGTCGGTGCAGTTGCGGGCCAGGTCCTTGTTGTCAGGCGAGTGCGGCTTCGCGACCATCGGCTCCATCGTGCCCAGGTCCCACGTCTTCTCGTAGAAGTAGCTCGCATCCGCATCGTCGGCGACGACTTCCCATTCCGGGCGGTTGCTGCGGTTGCGGACGTAGGCGAGGGTCTTGTCGTCGACGTCGCAGACGCCATTCTTCCCGCCGGCCTCGATGGCCATGTTGGTCAGCGTCATGCGATCCTCGAGCGTGAGGCTGCTGATGCCGTCGCCGTGAAAGTACATCGTGCGATAGGTCGCTCCGTCGACGCCGATCTCGCCGATGACCGCGAGGATCAGGTCCTTGGCGGTCAGGTACGGCGGGATCTCCCCGTCGAAGCTGAACTTCATCGTCGGCGGCACCTTGAGCCAGGTCTTACCGGTGCCAAGCACGAATGCCGCATCGGTGTTACCGACGCCCGTCGCGAACTGGCCGAACGCGCCGGCGGTGCAAGTGTGGCTGTCGGTCCCGAGCAGGATCTCGCCGGGCCGGACGTGCCCTTCCTCGGGCAGCGCCTTGTGGCACACGCCCTTGTAGCTGGTCTTGGTCGGATCGAGGTACGGGCTGGGCATGCCCTCCTTCTCGATGAAGTCCGGGTCGTAGTAGTACTTGAGCCCCTGATCCTTCACGAACTGCCGCAGAAGCTGGACGTTGCGGTAGCTCTTGAGATCGGCGGTGAAGATGTAGTGGTCCGGCACGATCACCACGCGGTCCGGGTCCCAAACCTTCGCGTCCTTGCCGAACTCTTTCTGGAAGATCCCGACCGTGCCAGGCCCGCAGACGTCGTGCGTCATGAGCACGTCGACGTCGACCCAGACGTTATCTCCGGGATTCACATGGGCCTTACCAGAATGCTTGGCAAGGATCTTCTCCGTCATCGTCATACCGGGCATGCCGGGAGTATAGACGAGCGGCCGCGTCATTGGGACGCGGCCGCTCTTAAGTCAACGCCGAAAGTTCACGTTACCGCCGACGCCGGCCCAGCAGCATCGGGGCGAAGACGGCCAGGCCGAGCATGGCCGGCTCGGGGACGAAGCGGGCGTTGAGCGCCACGCTCAGGCCGTCGAAGCCGCTTAGACCGCCGGCCTCGATGAAGGTGGTGGACGTTACCGAGTCGGGCAGATCGGACAGACTGGACTCGGCGGCGATCCGCAGCACTGCGGTGTAGCTAATCCCTGACGCGAGTACGAACGAATCCCCGGTCGCCGTCTCGTCAATCACGGCAAAACCATTGCCTTCGAGCAGGCCGTTGGACGGAAACGTCTCGAAGTCGTAGGGCAACACCAGTAGATCCCCGAGATCGCCCGGCTCAAGGGTGTTTCCCGGATCGAAGTTGCCAGTCTCGAAGAGGAAGAACCCGTAGGTGATACCTGTGCGCGGCGTGTCCGACGAAAGGAAACCGCCATTGGCCACCTTGAAATCGGCGGTCACGACCGGGGAGATCTCGACGGGGAAACTGTCGGTCGGCGTGAAGGTCTGGGTCGCGAAGAAGGCCCCAAAGGCCGTGCCCGAGACATCAGCATCGTGTGTGTAGAACCCGTCGCCGGTCAGCGTGAGCGTTCCCGTCGAAGCGTCATAGGTCGAAGCCGCCTCGCCGCCGGCAAGCTCCTCCAAGGTCGTTCCAACACCAAGGCCCGCCGCAAGCGCTGGGCCGTCTGGGGTGAGCTGTGCGTTGGCCGAAGCACACATCATGGCGAGCGCCGCAGCGCTCACCGACAACAAAGTCATGTTTTTCATCGTTTCTCCTGACAACAGACAAGCCGAGTCGGCGCACCCTCGCGTCATACTTCCACGGCTTGGGCCAGAAACCTAAACCACCAACACACCGGTCCGAACGAACCAAGCCCCAAAAACTCAACAATGGAAAACCGTCGCCTTAATCTGGGTTGCGTTTGACGGCAAAGCGGGCGAAGTAGAGTTGCTGCGGGTCGACTTTGCCGCCGTGGCCGGCGAAGCGTTCTTCGGTGGTGCCGATGCCGTCGGTGGACCCGTTGCTCGAACGATAGCGGATGCCGACGCGCTGGCCGTCGTCTTCGACCCATGCGAGGAAGACGACGCTGTGGCCGGAGCCGCCGGTCCGCCAGTACTGCAGGAAGTCGCCGGGCAACGCGTCGTCGACGGCGACCGGGCCGCCGACGCCGAGGTTGGTCATGGCGGTGCTCATAAGCGGATCACCGACCGCCGCGCTCACGCCGTACCAGTCCCGCTGGAACTGCTTCATCTGATCGAAGCTCTTGCCTTCGAACACGCCGAACTCCTCACCGACGCGCATCGCGACAGCGAGGGTAAAACCACAGCAGAACGTGCCGGACTCGCTCTTGGCGAGCAGGGTCTTCCCGTCGTGTTCGATGTCGTGCGGCACGCCGGTGTCGGCCCACTTGTACCCGCCGCCGTCGGGGTAGTTGTTGGCAATCTCGATGACTCGCGCACGCATTGGTGCTGACGGGTCCTCCACCGTCAGACCAACGGCGAGCACGAGCAGCAGGCCGAGCGCGGCAGTTCGTGCGATCATCGCCCCATCCTGCCGCGCTCGATCCAAACGCACAACCGAAACATCACCGCCGACGCAGCAGCAACAGCCCCGCACCGGCGAAGACGCTCATCAGCGCCGGCTCCGGGACCACGCGAGCGTTGAGATCGACCGACACGCCGTCGAAGCCGCTGATTCCGCCCGCCTCAAGGAAGACCGCTGCCGTGGGATCGTCGATGCCGAGACCGGTCGTGTCCCACGACGTCGCAAACGTCACGTCCATTCGGTATTGCAACCCCGGCACCAGAACGAACGGCCCTTCGGAATCGACCGTCGCGTCCACGACGAGGAAGCCGTTGCCGTCCTGGTTCGCGAAGGTGTCCTCACGGGTCACGATCGGCCCGAGAAAGCCGTTGTCGACGGGATCGGGCGTCTCGAACACCACAGCCTGAACAAAAGACGAGGAACTCCAGCCGTCGGGTGCGCCGCCGCTGTTGACCAACTTGAAGTTGGCGTCGAGGACCGGATCGATCTCGACCGGCAGAGGACCGACCTCGCAGGTCACACCGCCGCCGATGAAGCGAACGCCGACCGATTGGCCGAAGTCGGACGGGGGATGTTGTACTGGCCGTCGCCGGTCAGCGTGAAGACCGAGTCGTCGCTCGGATCGACCGCGAGGTTGAACTCGCCTCCGGCCGGTTCCTGGATGGATCCACCGATCTCAACACGGGGGGTGGCTTGAACAACAGTCAACTGTGCCAAAGCGGCCTCGACAACGACAGAAGACGTGGCCAACGCCACGCCGAACTTCCAAGTCTGCATCGTCTCTCCGTGGAAAGTACAAAGCGAACGGCACCAGAACGCTCCTGGTGAGATGAGTGTCACTGTCGCGCTGGGCGTGTCAACGTTGTTTACGGCTCCACGAGAATGGCGGACGGCCGACGCACCCACTGCGAGG
>JBCDCH010000080.1 GCA_039182125.1 Planctomycetota bacterium | reverse complement strand
GATGAGATGATGGCGGCGCTCGCCCAGCTGTCTTCCGAGGCGCGTTGTTGTCTGCTGTTGCGGGTCATCGAGGATCTTTCGTACGCCGAGATCTCCGAGTTGCTGCGGATCCCGGAGGGAACCGCCATGAGCCATGT
Organism: Planctomycetota bacterium; assembly: GCA_039182125.1. Classification (NCBI taxonomy): domain Bacteria; kingdom Pseudomonadati; phylum Planctomycetota; species Planctomycetota bacterium. The sequence goes on along the minus strand of JBCDCH010000080.1, from coordinate 17,230 downwards.
GTTCCGCAGCAAGAAGTCGATGCGCGCCCGCTTGTCTCCACGTATCCAGAATGAATCATGACGCGGCAACCTCCGATCACTAGCGACGAAATCGATGCGTATCTTGACGATCGTCTCGATCCCGCTGCGCGATCCGAATTCGAGACAAGGTTGGCTCAGGATTCGGCCGCACAACAGCAGCTTAACGAAGCGCGACAACTCAACGAAAATCTTCGCGCGCAGTTTGGTCCTCCTCAGATCACCGTGGATGACGTCGAACAATGGTTAGCGTCGGCAACACCGGCGAAGGTTGACCCTTGGCGACGCGTGGTGTTGGTCGTGAGTGCCTTGGCGGCTGTGGCCTTGATCGGCTTTGCCCTTTGGTCCGCCACCGGCAACGATCCGCCGCAGCCTTTTTTTGAACCGCGTCCGTTGGCCGCGATCTTCGATGAAACGGTCGCCAATGGGTTTCGTCCTTATTATTTCTGCGACGACCCGCAGCGATTCGCTGGCACGTTTACGAAACGCCAGGGCACTTCCCTGCAGTTGGCCGACACGCCCGACGATCGTGAAATGATCGGCCTCTCATACCTCGGCGGGCTTACCCGCGATACGACCGCGATGCTGTGCCGTGTTGATGATCAGCCAGTGATCGTGTTCGTGGATCGAGCCGATGCGGCTTCACAGGCCGTCACCACTCCGCGGGCGGACCTGTTTGTCCACACCGCCACCTTGGTCGCCCGCCTTGCTTGTCGTATGCAACGTCGATCACCGGCCGGCGTACTGCTCGTCATAGTACTTCATGTACTCGCCGCTCTTGATCGCGCGCCACCAGTCTTGGTTGTCGCGGTACCACTGGATGGTGGTTTTGATGGCGTCCTCGAAGCGGTGCTTCGGCTCCCAGCCGAGGTCGCGTTTGATCTTGCTGGCGTCGATGGCGTAGCGGCGGTCGTGGCCGGCGCGGTCCTGGACATACTTGACCGACGTGTCCCAGTCCTTGCCCATCGCTTCGAGGACGATCTCGGTGATGCGGCGGTTGGTCATCTCGTTGTTGCCGCCGACGTTGTAGACCTCGCCGGGCTTGGCTTTGGTGAGCACGTTCCAGATCGCGTCGCAGTGATCCTCGACGTAGAGCCAGTCGCGGATGTTCATGCCGTCGCCGTAGAGGGGGACTTGCTTGTCCTCCATCAGGTTGGTGACGAACAGGGGGATGAGCTTTTCGGGGAAGTGGTAGGGGCCGTAGTTGTTGGAGCAGCGCGTGGTGAGCACGGGCATGCCGTGGGTCTCGAAGTAGCTGCGGACCAGCACGTCACCGCCGCACTTACTCGCGGAATACGGGGAGTTCGGGGCGAGGGGCGTGTCCTCGGTGAACATGACCGACTTGTCGTCCTCGGGCAGGGTGCCGTAAACCTCGTCTGTGCTGACCATGAGGAAGCGTTCGCAGTCGCGCTTCTTGGCTTCGTCGAGCAAGATCTGGGTGCCAACGACATTGGTCTGCACGAACGGGCCCGACGACATGATCGAGCGATCCACGTGCGACTCGGCGGCGAAGTGGACGACGTGCGTCACGCCGTTCTCATCCATCGCGGTGGCGACGTCGTCGGCGTTGCAGATGTCGCCCTTGACGAAGGTGAGTTTGTCCGGGTGGGCTGCGAGCAGGTCCTGAAGGTTCGCGAGGTTGCCGGCGTAGGTGAGCTTGTCGAACGCGACGAGCCGCACGTCTTCGCCGCGATTCAGGAGCATGCGGACGAAGTTGGAGCCGATGAAGCCGGCTGCACCGGTGACGAGGAGGGTGGACATACGCCAACAGTATCGGGCCGAAACCCGACCGGCATCACCCGATTCAGCCGTCTTCTCGGAACGCTCCGAAGACCGCGCGACTGTTCGGAGAGGGAACCACCTTAAACCGCAGGCCAATCCCATCGAGGGCCGCACGAAGCTGCGTCTGACCGAGATCGCCGTGAAGTTCAATCACAAGATTGCGCATGCGCGGCACCCACTGGTCGGCGATCTCGAACAGCTCGCGTTCGCCGCCCTCAATGTCGATCTTGAGCAGATCAATGCCATCGGGGAACTTGGCGATCAGCGACGAAATGCTGACGGTCGGCAGCGGCTGCTGGCCCGGCTCGGGCGGGGTCTCGACCATGGTAAACTTGGCGGCGTTGACGCTGCGGTCCAGCCAGAACGGCCGATCGTGCGACACGACCAACGCCTCGACACGCTCGATGTCGATCGACAGCGGCTCGATGTTCCGCCGCAGCATTGCCATGTTTTCCGGATCGGGCTCCACAACGACAACCTTGCGCAGCTCCGGAAACGACGCATTCCAGTATCGCACCGATAGCCCGACATTTCCGCCGAGGTCAAGGACATCGCGGACGGTCCCGATTAGATGCTCGTGGATCCAGCCGTATTCGTTGTCGTGAAAGATCTCACCAACAATGAACGTGTCGGTCGTCCCGATTCGGGCGAAGACGGGTTGGGCTTCGCTGTTGAGATTGAGCCGGACGACACGATTGCGGAAGGGCAGCGGGAGCGGCAGCTTCTTCGCGAGAAACCGGCCGTACATCTCCTTCACGAACGACAACGTGTCCGAATACAGCTTGCGACGGTCGGTATGTGCCCGTAACCGAGTAAGCATGTTCGAACTGGAACATACCGCAGCCGATCAACATTCGGAAGGAAATTAGGGATTCTTGTTGGCCCCGATTTCGGCGATCTTCTTGCCGGCCTCGTGGTAGAAGTCGAGGTTCTCGCCGCAGTCGCCCCACCAGCCGTGGACGTTGTCGGCGGTCATGGTGCCTGCGTCGATGTAGGCGTTGTTGACGTCGGTAATTTCGAGCTCGCCGCGGCCGCTGGGCTTGAGGGTTTTGACGATGTCGAAGACGTGGCCGTCGTAGAAGTACACGCCGATGACGGCCTTGTTGCTCTTGGGGTTTTCCGGTTTTTCGACGATGCCGACGACCTTGTCGCCGTCCATCTCCGCGACGCCGTAGGCCTTGGGGTTCTCGACCTCGGCGAGCAGGATCTTCGCGCCTTTGCCACCGGAGTCGGCGAGCTGTTGTCGGAAGTTGTCGGCCTGCTTCTTGATGGAGTACTCCAGCACGTTATCGCCGAGGATGAGCATGATCGGCTCGCCGTCGACGTACCGCTCGCAAAGCCCCAGCGCGGCGGCGATGCCGGTCGCGTCAGGCTGATAGGTGTAGGTCAGGTGCTTAAGGCCGAACTCGTGGCCGTTGCCGAGCAGGCGGATGTAGTCGCCGGCGTTGTTGCCGCCGCAGACGAGCATGACCTCCTCGATGCCGGCCTTGGCCATGCACTCGAGGGGGTAGTAGATCATCGGCTTTTTGTAGACCGGTAGCAGGTGCTTGTTCGTGACCGTGGTCAGCGGAAACAGTCGGCTACCGGTGCCGCCAGCGAGGATAACGCCCTTCATGTGGTGCAGTATCGGCGGATGGGTCCGAAAAATCACCCCGTGGAATATCGGACGCCGTTTGACGGTGCGGCGTTAGGAAACCACCGCCAATGACCGTGCCGACTTGGGCAAAGCGAAGTGGACGTTCTCATCGGCGAGGGTGCGTGTCTCCACCGTCGCCCCGTGGTCGGCGATGAGCTTGCCAAGCAGGTCCTCCACGAGGTGCTCGGGGGCGCTCGCCCCGGCGGTGACGAGGACGGTGTCAACGCCGGCGAACCACTCGGACTGGAGTTCCGATGCATCGTCGATCAGGTGGCCGGGTGTGCCGACCTCGACGGCGCGATCAACGAGCCGGTTGCTGTTGGACGAGTTCTTGCTGCCGACGACGAGCACAAGATCGACCTCAGGGGAAAAGAGCGACACCGCTTCCTGCCGGTTGGTCGTCGCGTAGCAGATGTCTTCCTTCGCCGGCTCGCGCACCTGCGGGAATCTTGCCTTGAGTGCGTCGATGACGCGGTTGGCGTCGGTGACACTCAGCGTGGTCTGCGTGACGTAAGCCAGCTTGGTCTCGGTCGTGAACGGTAGCGAGTCGACTTCCTCGGCTTCCTCGATGATCGTGATGTGGTCCGGCGCTTCGCCGGCGGTGCCGATGGCTTCCTGGTGGTTGCGGTGGCCGATGAAGACGATTTCGTAACCCTCGCGGGCGTAACGGATCACCTCGTTGTGAACCTTGGTCACCAACGGGCAGGTCGCGTCGTGAATCGTGAGGCTTCGAGCCTTGGCGGTCTCGCGGACGGCGGGCGGAATGCCGTGAGCGCTGAAGACGACCGTTTCGCCCTCGGGCACTTCGGCAACGTCTTCGACGAACGTCACGCCACGCGACTTGAAGTCATCCACGACATGCTTGTTGTGAACGATCTCGTGGTAGACGTAGACGGGTGCGCCTTGAGCCTTGAGCACCTGGTCGACGACCTCGATGGCCATGCGTACGCCGGCACAAAAGCCACGCGGATTGGCGAGAATGACTTTCATCGTGCGTTCCATCCTACGCTTGCGGTTCGATGACTGATCAACCTGCGTCCGACGGATATCACATTCACACGCTGCCCAACGGTTTCACACTGTTGGCCGAGCCGATGGACGGGGTGGCGTCGGCGGCGATGACGTTGCAGGTCGCGGCGGGGGCGGCGAGCGATCCAGTCAGTCGGCTGGGCACGGCCACGGTGCTCTCGGAACTCGTGTTGCGAGGGGCCGGTGATCGGGACAGTCGAACGCTCACCGAGTACCTCGACTTCCTCGGCCTGATGCGCGGTGCGTCGGCCGGCACGAACCACACCCGCTTCTCTGCGGCCGGCGTTAGCGGCAACGTACTCGAAGCGCTGCCGGCCTATGCGGACGTACTTCGTCGACCACACTTGAAGGAAGACGATTTCCAGGCCGCCCGGGAACTCGCCGTGGCCGCGCTGCAAGGCCTCGACGACGATCCCCGACAGCAGTTGTTCGTGCTGCTGCGTGAGTGGTTCTGGCCGGCACCGCTCGGTCGAAACGCCATGGGCGATCCGGAGCATCTCGCGAAGATGACCGTCGACACCTGCAAGTTGCACCACGCCGAGCGGTACCAGCCGGACGACGGGCTCATCGCGGTCGCCGGCAAGATCGACGTCGACGCTTGGCGGTCGGCGGTGGAAGCGCAGCTCGGCGATTGGACCGGCCCCGGCATCGACGAGGAGCAGCTCCACCCACCCGCCGGCCCGCGGCACTTCGAGGAAACCGACAGCGAGCAGACGCACATTGGCCTGGCCATGCCCGCCGAGCCGGAGCAGAGCCCCGAGTACTACGCCGCCCGGGTCGCGATCGAGATCCTCGGCGGCAGCAGCAGCGCACGCCTGTTCACCGAAGTCCGCGAGAAGCGCGGCCTCTGCTACGCTGTCTCCGCAAGCTACAGCTCACTTCCCGGGTTGGCCGGCCTGTTCATCTACTCCGGTACGTCCAACGAACGCGCACAGGCGACCCTCGACACGATCAACGACGAGGTGAAGAAGTTCGGTCAGGGCGTGAGCGAGGACGAAGTCGAGCGGGCCAAGGTCGGGCTTGCCGCCGCGACGGTGATGGCGAGTGAATCGACCAGCGCACGGGCCAACGCGCTGGCCCGTGACTGGCGGGTGCATGGTCGGCTTCGGTCGCTCGACGAGATCGTGAGCGCGATCGAGACGGTGACCGTGGCAGACGTGAACGCGTATGCGGAGAAGCAAGTCGCGACGCCGGTGACGCGGGTGATTGTCGGGCCGAAGGATTTGGCGGATTGACGGAGCGGCTACGCCGCGGCCGCAAAATGCGGTTACATTGCCGGCTGCGCGTTGACCTTGATGCGGTACAGCGATGATCGGGCGGTCATCCAGAGGTAGCCGTCGGCGAGTTCGCAGTTGGCGGGGGATTCGGGGCACTCGACGGTTCCGAGGTGCGTGCCGTCGGGGGCGAAGACCTGCACGCCGTCGCCGGCGGTACACCAGAGGTTGCCGGCGGTGTCGACGCGCATGCCGTCGGGCACGCCGGGGTCGATCTCGCAGAACACCTCGCCGCCGCTGAGGCTGCCGTCGTTTTCGACGGTGAACTTGCGGACGTGCTTCTTCTCGTCGTCGCCGATGTAGAGGATCGACTCATCGGGGCTGAAGGCGAGCCCGTTTGGCCGGCCGAAGTCCTTCGCGACGGGCACGACTTCGGTGCCATCGACGCGGAAGACGTAGCAGCCGCCGTACTCCATCAGTTCGTCGCGCTTGTCGGCGGGCAGGCCCCAGTACGGGTCGGTGAAGTACACGATGCCGCTGGAATGGACGACGATGTCGTTGGGGCTGTTGAACTTCTTGCCGTCCCACTCGTGGACGAGCACGGTCCGCTCGCCGTCGGTCGTGGTCGAAACCACCCGGCTCGAATGTTCGCAGGTGTAGAGCACGCCGTCGTGGACGGTGTTGCCGTTGGCGTTGTGGCTCGGCGTGCGAAAGACCTGCGGGCCGTCGGCTTCGAGCGCGTGAATCGTGTCCTTGGGGATGTCCGAGAAGACCAACCGGCCGTCGAGCCAGGCGGGCCCTTCGAGGAAGCCGAAGCCGGTGGCGACTTTCTCGATCTTCGCATCGGCGGGGACAAGATCGGCAAACGACGGCGCGGGCTGGGACGATTGGGCCATGGCGGCCAGCATCATGAGCGGCAGGATCATCGTCAAGATGGTAACGAAAGTTCGACCGAGAGTTTCTTTCGATAACCGCTGCCGATGTTGATCGCGTTGACCGGCCCGATGTCGCACTCGGCGGGGAAGTGGCTGTGGCCGCAGAGGATGTGGCGGACGTTTGGTGCGGCGAGCATGCGTCCGCCGAGCTTGGGGCTGCCCAGGTAGGCTCGAACAAAGTCGAGTTGCAACATGCGACGCGGCGGCAACAACCCTGCCAGCGGAACCGTGTGCGTTGCCGCGACGACGGTCTTGGCGTCCGCAACCGCCAGCAGGTCCGCGTCGAGGTCGGCCATGCATTGATCAAAAATGTCGGCTCGTGCCCCTCGGACGTAGCGTGTATCGTTCCAACGGGCAAACAGTTTGTTGCCCGGAAACTCACACCGCCGTGCATCGTCGATCATCTGCTTCGGACTGCCGCGTGTGAGGACATAACCTGGCGAAACGCCGGCTTCGTAGAAAGGTTTCGGGATGTTGAGCGAGTCGACGGAAAACCCGAGGTCGTACCAGCCAAGGTTGCCCACGATGGCCAAGTCTCCGACGCGGAAAGGCGAACCTTGGAGCCAATGCCAACCGGTCGCGGCGACACGCCTAGGCAGAGCGTCGGTGAGCAGGTTCAACGCGTCATTACTCGGCTCGCTCGTCCACAGATCATGGTTGCCCGGGACGAACAGCTTCGCCCCGCGGAAGTCGTCGAAGAGTCCGAGGCATTCATCTAACGTGTCGCCGTCCCACACCGCCGCATCGCCGAGCATGAACAGCACGTCGCTGCCACGCCGCACGACCTGACGGGCCTGGGCCTCGGCGCTTTCGCGGCTCTTGCGGTGGTTCAGGTGCAGGTCGGCGAGGGCAACTAAACGGGTCAATGGCGAAACCTTCGCACAAGCCTAGCATGCCCACCGCATGCCGGAGTCTGCCTTCGAGTCCGACAACCAAGCCGATGCACTGCCGCTGCGCGTGACCAACGTGAGCAAGTCCTTCAGGCAGGGCGGCCATGCCGTGACCGCCTTGGATGACATTTCCATCGACGTCACCGCTGGCACATTCCTCGCGATCATGGGCCAGTCCGGCTCGGGGAAATCGACACTTTTGCATCTGATGGCCGGCCTCGCGCAGCCGACCAAGGGGCATGTCCTTGTCCGCGGATCGGACATCGCCACGCTCTCGGACCGCAAGCTCACGCTCTTCCGCCGGCGGCACATTGGGCTGGTGTTTCAATCGTTCAACCTGATCCCGACGCTGACCGCACGGGAGAACGTCGCGCTACCACTCCGGCTCGATGGGCGGGAGGATGCGTTGCCCCGTGTGGACGAACTGCTCGACACGCTCGGCATCGGTCCGCGCGGTGGACACCGCCCCGACGCGATGTCCGGCGGCGAACAGCAACGCGTCGCGATCGGTCGGGCGCTGATCACCGACCCTGCGGTCATCCTCGCCGACGAGCCGACGGGTAACCTCGACAGCGCCAACAGCAAAAGTGTCTGCGAACTGCTGCGTGACCTGTCGACCTTGCACGGCAAGACGATCGTGATGGTGACGCATGAGCCGCACGTCGCGGCGTATGCCCACGAGGTCGCCGTGCTCCGCGACGGCAAGCTCGTCGAGCGGTTCGAGAACGGCGAGTTCACCGACGACGCCGGCGTCGAGGTTTCGGCCAAGTACCAGGAAGCCCTTGCCTAGCCGACCATGGGTTTGACGCTTTCGCTCATCTACCGACACGCGCTGGCACGGAAGGTGCGCACAGTGCTGACCGTGCTCGCGGTCGCGCTGTCGGTCGCCCTCGTGGTGGGCGTGACCAGCGGGTACAAGTCGATGGAAGCGTCGGCCCGGGCGCTGCTGCTCGAAATGATGGGCAGCGAGGACATCCGTGTCCAGCCGACGCGGCTGTATGACGGCCTTCTGCCGGCGTCGTTACCGCGCGAACTGCTCGATCATCCGGACTTCGGCGGAGACCTCGCCTCGGCATTGGGTCGGCTCAAGCTCACGCAGACCGTTGAGAGCAAGGAAACCGCTGTGCGGGCCGACGTGGTCGGACTTCGCCCTGATGACGACAAGGCCGCCGGCTTGCCGGTCAGTTACTCGGTCTTCGAAGACATTCCCAAGGGAAGCAACGACGGGCGAATCAAGTTCAGCGCGCCGGACGCGCGGGAGGCGTACGTCGACGTTGGCTTGGCCAACAACGGACTTGAGCCGAACGATGAACTGCTCATCCCCGTTGGCGACGAGTTGGTGCCGTTTCGCGTCGTCGGATACGTGCACAAGCCCGCGATCGTCGCGCTGGCGATTCGGACCGCATACGTTCCGCTCGGTGCGCTGCAGGGGCCGAACGAAGAGGTCAGCGAGGTCTTGATCAACCTGAAGCCGGGCCGGGATGTCGAGTCGGTCGCGGCAAAACTTCAAGCCCACCTCGGCGAGAAGCTGGAGGTGCGTGTCTTGCGGGCCGACCGTGAGGAGCTGGACAAGAACCTTCGGTCGACCGAGCTGTTGAGCGTGCTCGGCGGTAGCGTCGCGATGGTGGCGGGAACCTTCATCGTGTTTACCACGTTGAGCATGGGCGTGGCCGAGCGGCAGCGGACGTTGGCGATGCTCCGCGCGATCGGTGCCGAGCGGCGTCAGGTCGGTGCTTTGGTCATCGTCGAAGGCGTGGTGCTGGGATTCGTCGGCGTCGTGCTCGGCATTCCCTTGGGCATTGTCGGGCTGGAAGGAATCGCCTGGGCCTTTTCCGACGTGATGAGCGAGGGCGTGGTGCTGAGTTGGATCGGCATCGCCGCGGCGGCGGTGGGCATGACGTTGGCCGGCGTGGTGGCAGCGGTGTTGCCGGCGCTTCGGGCCATGCGGCTGGACCCGCTCGAAGCCATGGCTCCGTCGGCATCGGGCGAGTTGCGGATGCCGTGGGGGTTGGTCGTGCTCGGCCTGGTTCTGGCCGGATTTGATTCATTCCTATTGTTCAGCCCGGACGGCAACCCGATCATCACCGCGTTCGGACTGGCGTCGGCGTACGAGAAGGAAGTGCGGTTTTACGGGCACTTGGTGCTTGGTTTGCCCGCGCTGATGTTCGGATTTTTCCTCGTCGCACCGGCGTTCGTCTGGGGTGTGGAGCGGACCGCCAACATCGGTGTCAATCTCGGCCGACGACATGCATTGATGCCGATCATCGGGGTGCTTCTGATCGCCTTGAGCTTGGCTGGTGGTTGGTTGCTCATGCGGATGATCGCCTTCGACACGGCGGCGGCGTTACTGGGCGTCGTCATTGCGATACCGGCGTTTTTTGGCGTGACCTGCGGGCTGGGCATGATCTTCGCCGGCGTGTTCCGTCGAGATTTCGAACTGCTTCGCCAGCAACTCACCGGCAGCGTCTGGCGGGCCGCCGGTACCGCGAGCGGCTTGATGGTCGGGCTGTCCGTGCTGGTTGTGATGCAGATCCAGGGCGGCAGCGCGCTGCGTAGCTGGCAGTTGCCCGACGGGTTTCCCGATGTTTTCGTGTACACGCTCACCCGCACCGTGGCGTTCGAGGACGAGCAGGTCGAGCAGATTGCCGCACTACCCGAGATCGGCGTGCGTGACGACGGTGCCCCGGCGGTGCTGCCGATCTATCTGCTCTCACCAAACCTGCCGGATCTGCCGTTCGCGTTGGCGGGCTTGCGGATGCCGGAGAACACCACGTTCGTCGGTTGCGAGCCCGGGCCGATGTTGGACATGCTCCAACTCGACTTCGTCGAAGGCAACGAGGCCGACGCCCGGGTCATGCTCGAGCAGGACGGGCATGTGCTGGTCACGGAGGAGTTCCGCCGGCTCAAGGGGCTTGGCGTCGGTGACGTGTTCGAGTTGGCGACCGAGGAGGGGCCGGTCGACTTCATCGTTGCCGGGGTCGTGCGTTCGCCGGGCATCGACGTGATCGTCGCGACGTTCGACATGCGGGGCCAGTTCGAGCAGCAGGCCGCCGCGTGCATCTTCGGCTCCGCCAACGATGCGCGAAACATCTTCAAGGAAGATCGGGCGCGCATCCTGGCGGTTAACCTGCAGCCCGGCGTCGAGCGTGAAGTCGCCGTTCAGAGCCTGCGACGCTCGGTGGGGCGACTGCGGGCGAACATCGCCGATGTACGTGCGATCAAGGAAACGATCACCGGCACCTTCGCACGCATCATGCTCCTTGCAACGACCGTCGCCTGGGCGGCGATGTTCGTCGCGGCGCTGGGTGTGACGAACACGATCCTCGCATCGGTTCGCAGCCGGCGTTGGCAGTTCGGGTTGCTCCGCTCGCTGGGCGTGACACGCGGGGGGTTGCTCAAGCTCGTCGTGGCGGAGGCGGCGCTGCTCGGCGTCGTCGCGGTGATCCTCGGGCTTACCTGCGGCGGTCTCATCGCCACCAACGGGCGCCGGGTGACGCAGATGGTCATCGGCTTCGTGCCGCCGCTGTCGTTCCCCTGGGAACTCATCGCGATCGGTATCGGCGTTGTGATGGCGGTCAGCGTGTTTGCCGCCATGATCCCGGCGATCCGCGTCGCACGAGCGGATCCGCTTGGGCTGCTGCAGGGCGGGCGGTCGGCGTCGTAACACGTCAATCCGTCAACGCGAGGTACCAGAAGAGCGTCGCTTGCTCCTTGACGACGTCGTGGTTGGTGTGGCGCATCTCGTCGAGGCCGGCGAGTTCGAAGCCGAGCTTGGCGAGCAGGGCGTTGGCCGATTGCATGTTGGCCGCCGTCGAGGCAAAGAGCGCACGGTGCTCCGCGTCTCGCGCGGCGGCGACGGTTCGGAAGAGCAGCGCCGACGCCAATCCTTGTCGGCGGTGGTCGTAGTCGGTCCGCAGGTCGACGATCTCCAGCAGCCCTCGCTCGGGTCGCGGCTCGGCAAGCAACGTCGCGACCGGCATGCCCTCGTGCTCGGCACACCAGGCCATCCCTTCCATCACGCCGGCGACGATCTGTTTGTAGGTGAACTCCAACTCGTCGCCGGGCATGTTGGACTTGACCAGCTTCTCCCGCAGGTCGCGCGGCTCGACCGACCACGTCGCCGACAACCCCTCGCCGTCGCGCTGCAGATGCAGGTACGCGTCAGACTCGATCGTCGCATCGATCTCGGCGAGTTCGCCTAGGTCCGTCGGCGTCATGGCACGCAGCTGCATGCCGCCATGATACCGGTCATGAATGTATGATGGCGTATGCCCGATGACCTCCACGGCCCGCAACGCGAATCGCGGCGCGAGATTGCTACCGGCAATATGCCCAATCATGAGACGGAACTTTTGACCGTCCCCCCATCGTTAGACCGAGGCATGTCGTCGCTTGACGTCGACCCGGAAAACGACCCGGCTCACGAGGTGGCCGAGGCGGTGTCGGACCTGCCGGATGCGGATGGTGCGTTGCTGCTCGAGGCGGTGAATGACGAGCGGGCGGCGGACATCGTCGGGCACATGGAACCGGCGGATATCGCGGGTGTGCTGGCCGAGATGGAGAGCGTCGACGCGGGGCGGTTGCTCGCGGACATGGCCACCGGCGAGGCCGCGGCGGTGCTCCACGAGATGGACCCCGACGACCGCGTCGACATCCTCGAGCACCTCGATGAGCAGCTGCACGACGCGGTGATCGACCTGATGGCCCCGGAGGATCAGGAGGAGATCCGCACCCTCGAACGCTTCGAGCCCGACACCGCCGGCGGCATCATGACCACCGAGGTGACCAAGCTGTATGAACAGCTCGACGTCGCCGACGCGATCGAAACGTTGCGTGCCCAGGCCGACGAGCTGGAGATGATGTTCTACAGCTACGTCATCGATCGCCGGGGTCATCTGGTCGGCGTGCTGTCGATGCGCGACCTGATCCTGTCCAAGCCCGAGCGGAAGCTTGCCGACATCATGCGGCCCAACGTGACCGCGCTGCCGGCGTCGATGGACCAGGAGGAAGTCGCGACTCTGTTCCGCAAGTACAACTACCTCGCGATGCCGGTCGTCGATGAGCGCAACAGGCTCATCGGCCTGGTCACCGTCGACGACGTGGTCGACGTGCTACAGGAGGAAGCGACCGAGGACGTGCAGGTGCTGTTCGGTGCCGGTGCGGAGGAACGACTGGCGAGTCCTTGGACATTCAGCTTCAAGTCGCGCACGCCGTGGTTGGTGGTGAATCTTGCGACGGCGTTTGCGGCGGCGTTTGTCGTCGCGATGTTCGAGGACATCATCACCAAGCTTGCGGTACTCGCTGCGTTCATGCCGATCGTCGCGGGGATGGGAGGCAACGCGTCGGCTCAAGCGATGGCGGTCGCGGTGCGTGGTATCGGGGCAGGCAATGTGGATCGGAAGTTGCTACGTCACGTGCTGCAACGTGAGACGCTCGTCGGCCTCTTCACCGGCCTGATCATCGGCGTGCTCACCGGCGTGATCGCGCTGGTTTGGGGTTGGCGTGGCGGGGCGGGGGCGGCGATGATGCTCGGGCTGGTCGTGTTCGCGGCGTTGGTGATCAACCACACGCTCGCCTGTATCAGCGGCGCGGGGATCCCGTTCATCATGAAACGCCTCGGCTTTGACCCGGCACAGTCGGCGACGATCTTCGCGACGACGGTGACGGACGTCGTGGGTTTCTTTGCGCTCTTGGGGTTGGCGGCGTTGGTCCTGACGTAGGGCAGGCACGGCCTGCCATCACCGTGTGGGACGGACCGCAGGCCGTGCCATCCCAACGGCCTCGTGAATGCAAACGGCTTACCTGCCCAACTCATGGGTGTTGGTCCGTCATCCGTCGCGACGACGTTGGAGTCGTCTTCGTCGAGCACCAATCGCCAACGCCAAAGATCGACCGGCGGCATTGAGTACGGTGCCGGCTCGGCACCGACGCGTAACGTGTCGCCCGTCCAGCCATCGATGTCGCTGGCGGCAGAGCGGCGTTGAACGTCGACCAGGAACGCCGAAAGGTACGGCAGTCCGGCCGGAAACGTGATGAGGGCCGGCAGCGTCAGCCAGACGCTCCCGAGCTTGCCGACTTTCGGCCGCGAGACCTCGGCGAGCCGGTGCACCAGCATCGACGCCGCAATGGATACGCAGGCGATCGGGAACAGGGCGAAACGTGCGTACTCGGCCGGCTTGGGGCCTTCGTCGTCGATCGCGAGCAGAACGAACTGCAACAGCACCGCGATCGCCGGCACGGCGAGGAGCCACGGAAGCGCTGTAGACGAAGACGCTTTGCGGTATCGCGCCCAGAAGGTCAGCAACGCGACAGCCCCCAGTCCGATCGGCATCACCCAACCGCCGCCGACGATGAGCAAGTCGAACGCATGCCCGACCGTCTCGAACGACGACGTCGGCTGGTACATCGCGGTGGAGTTGCCGAGATTGCTGGTGAGCAGGTGCGGGGCGGTGAGGGCGTTGATGAGGACGTACGGGTTGGTCAGTGCGTAGGTCAGCGGCGGGAGAACGAGCAATGTGATGATGAAAGCCGCGTTGCCACGCAACGCTGGTGTTTCTCGGTCGGCCACGTCATCGATCTCGCGACCCCAGCGTTGCGTGGCAACGCGGCTCAGCAACATGGGAACCACGAGCCACACGAGCACCGCGCTGATGAGCATGCCCGCGGCGGCGCCGGCGGCGATGCCGACGAGGACGGCGTTGCGGAGCGTCGGATTGCGCACGGAATTGTCGGCCAGCAGGCACGTCAGCAGCATCAGCACCGTCGCGGCCATGTGTGGCTTGGCCTCATGCGTCATCGTCGCCACCGCCGGCAACAGCGCGTACGTCGCCACGCCGATCAGCGCTGCCAGCGGACAGTTGCTCATCCGCCGGACGATGATCCAAACCAGCGCACCGCCGATCGCGCCCCATGCGGCGGAGTACAGCCGGGCGATGACGTAGAACCGGCCGAAGTCGGCGGGGTGGTCGAGATAGTGCGTGACGTCGCCGGTGACGACGGCGAGGCCGGTAACCTTGGTGACGCCGAGCAGGGCGGCGACGGGGTAGACCCAGAGGCCGCCGTATTGGTAGAGCCGGGGGTCGGCATCGCCGCGCTGGGCCATGCCGGCGATCGACGCCATCGTGATGAACTCGTCGGGTTGTTCGGAGAAGAGGCGATACCGCCGAACGATCTCGGCCCGCTGTTGGTCGGTCGCGTTCAGGACGACACCGTCGCGCGAGGCCAGCGGATTCACGTCGACATCCGCGCCACGGTTGCCGGTCGCATCGAACCCGCCGGCCAGTTCGACGATCTCCTGCCCTGTCCACGGCGTCCGGTCGCCGAACAGAAACGCATCATCCGCCCGACTCGGCAGCCCCCAGCCGATGCCCGGCAGGAACACCACCAACGTCGCCAATCCCGCCAGGACCGGCAGCAACCACGATGGATGGGTTCGGCGTGCCAAAGCACCCCATCATGCGGCATTTTCTCCCGGCGACCAACATCCGCCACGGGCCAAAGAGCGCAACTTGATTCGACTGCCGGCAGACCTACATTGTGAGTACGTCGGCATTCGTGAAATTTGTCACGATGTCGGGTGTGACAATGAAGCCGGAGGTACCCGTGGCTGACCCCAGACAAAGCGGATCACCGATGGCACTTGCCGGCATTGGGCTTGAACTGGCCATATTTGTGGGCCTGTTCACGGGGCTTGGATATCTCGCCGACGGCTGGCTCGGAATCGAGCCCTGGCTGACGATTGTCGGCCTGTTCGTCGGCTTCGTGCTTGGCATTTACCGGTTGTTCCTGCAACTCCAACGCATCAACCAAAACTGACCCGCCCCAGTGACCGCGACCCTGCCCAATCCAGTGATCAGTCCGACGGTGGTGGCCGTTCGGGTGGTCGTGGCCACGGCGGTTATGACGGCGCTGGCCGGGGTCGTGACGTTGCTCATTGGCGGCAGTTGGTGGGCCGGTTGGATCGCGGCGGCTTCGGTGGCGTGGATCGCGGTGATCGTCACCGCGCCCGCAATGATCGCCGTCCTGCGTCAACCGGTGACCCAGGCGATGCCGATGTTCCTCGCGGTCGGCATGGGTAGGGCGCTCGTGTTCTTCGTCGGGATCTTCATCGCGATCAAGGCGATGGATATGCCCCGCGTGCCGGTGATCGTGTTGACCATGATTTTCTACGGCGTCGTTCTCGCGGTCGAGACCACCGCGGGGCTGCGTTACTTCAAGGCCGTCCAGCAACCGGCCGCATCTTCCTAGTCGTTCAATCAAGTCGATCAACGAACCTCATCATGCTTCCGCTGACACTCGCTGCCGACAATCCGCTGACCCACGTCATCGACCACGCGATCATCAAGGCCGGGAACTACTTCATCCTCAGCAACCACATGGTCATGGTGACGGTTGCGGCGGTGCTGATGCTGCTGGTCTTCCCGAAGATCACGGAGAAGTACCGGCAGGGCGAGTTGGTCCCGACCGGCACGCGCAACTTCTTCGAGGTCATCCTCGTCTACCTACGCGACGATGTCGCCAAGCCGGCGCTGGGCGATCAGACGACGAAGTACATGCCGTTCCTGTGGACGCTGTTCTTCTTCATCCTGTTCTGCAACCTGCTCGGCCTTCTGCCGCTTGACGTGCTGACCAAGCCGTTGATGGTGATTCCCGGGATCGAGTATTCGATCTACGGCACGGCGACGAGCAACCTCGGCGTCACCTTCGTCCTCGCCTTGTTCGCGTTCGTGTTCTGGACGTACAACGGCATCAAGACGGTCGGCTTCAGTGCGTGGGCGTCCCACTTCACCGCGGGCACGCCTTGGTTCATGTGGATTATCATGGTGCCGGTCGAGTTTGTCGGGATGCTGGTGAAGCCGGCGGCATTGATGATTCGTCTCTTTGCGAATATGACCGGCGGGCACATCCTGCTGGCGGTGCTCATCAGCTTCGTCGCTTTGGCTTACAAGGGCTTTGGCGGTGGAGCCGGCGGCACGGTCGGGGCGATCGGCATCGGCATTCCCGTGCTCATCGGCACCGTCGCGATCATGTTCCTGGAACTCTTCATCGCCTTCCTGCAGGCGTACATCTTCACGTTCCTCACGGCCCTGTTCCTTGGCCAAATGGTCGCCCATCATCACGACGATCACGCACACCACGAGCCGGACTTCGATTACACCAACGACGAGATTCCCGCCGAGCCGGGACCGGCGGCCCCGTACCCGCACGATCCCAAGGCCATGCCCACCTGATCGAGTTGTCACACGAACCACAGACTCTGACGCACGCGGTGCGGGTTGGCGTCCAGTAGGGGTTGAGGCCCGAGAGTCTTAATGATGCTTCACCGCACGGGGCAGGGGTCGGACCGGTTCCCCAAATGCCGGCCAGAAAGTTTCTCACCATGTCGCAAAAGACATTCACCATCGTGGCGGCGATCTTCGCCGTGTTCTGCGTCGCGGTCACCGAGTCGTTCGGTGCGCCCGCCGGTGCGGTCGCCGGTCAGCTAATCGGCGGCGAAGGCGTCGGCGTTCTCGGCAAAGGCATCGGCCTGGGCCTGGTCATCATGGGTGCTGGTAAGGGCATCGGTGCGATCGGCTCCCACACCGTCGACGCCATCGCCCGTCAGCCCGAAGCGGCCGGCCCGGTCGGCCAGAACGGCCTGATCCTCGCCGCGCTCATCGAAGGTGCGACCCTGTTCGCGATCGTCGCGCTCTCGTTCCTGTTCTAAAGTTTGATCCCTCATCAATG
>JBCDCH010000079.1 GCA_039182125.1 Planctomycetota bacterium | reverse complement strand
TAAAAATATATCCACCCCTCTTCAATTACCCTAGCTTTTCGGACGTGATGGGCGGTGTGTGCAAAGTTTAAACAATATTCACCGGAACAAGATTATTTCCTTTCGCAAGTCACCCATAGCTGCGTTGCTCCGCAACGCGGTTCCTCACGCGATAAAGCCAAGGATGCGATCGCGATGTGGGTGGTTGCGGACGAAGTCGGCAAACGCACGGACCTTTGCCGTATCGGATTCGCCAAGGGTGGCTTCGAGGCGTTCATCGGCGAGGTCGCGTTGACGCTGCTCACGAAGGCGGGCCTGCCAAGCGTTGGAAAAGACGTGGTGCAACTGCTTGGCCAGACCGTTGGCGCGGAGCGTCTCCCACTCGCCGGCGTCGAGCCAGAAACCGCCGCAATGCGGGCAGCGCTCGACGTAAAATTCGCAGCCATGGCCTACTTTTCGGCGTGTGAGGAAACGGCCATCCTCCGGACAGCGCTTGCCTGCGGGACTGTCCTCAATCTCGCCCACGTCTTCCGCGATTGCCGGCTCGTCCTCGCTGTGCTGCTCAAGCCACGACCAGAACGCCGTCGGCCGAATCCAGATCCCGCCCGACTTCGGGCAACGCATCACCGTCGGCCCGTCGTCGAGCGATACCGTTTCCATCACCACATCGGGATCGATCGGGCTACGCATTCAACGAGCGTAAGGGCCCTTGTTCCAGCGGCCGACTATGAACCGTGGGCAAGTTCGTAACGCCGAGTCAATCCTCCGGCTTCTCGCCCGCGTCGGCCATCTTGACGATCTTCGGGTCGAAGCGGGCGACGATGTCGACGAGGTCCGTCTGCTGGGCCATGACGGTGTGAATGTCCTTGTAAACGCGTGGGTTCTCATCGATGCCGGCGCTGAGCAGCGTGACGCCCGCGGCTTCGAGGTCGGCTTTGACGTGGTTCCAGCGGAAGGTATTGGCGGCTTGCTTGCGGCTCATGACGCGACCGGCGCCGTGGCTGGCGCTGCGGAGGCTCTGCGCGTTGCCGCGTCCGCGCACGACGAAGCCGGGGGCGGCCATGCTGCCGGGGATGATGCCGAGCACGCCCTGCCCCGCCGGCGTCGCGCCCTTGCGATGCACGATCACCTCGCGACCATCGTGCTCTTCCTTCCACGCGAAGTTGTGGTGGTTCTCCACCTCGGCCACGAGCTTCTCGTTGATCGCCTTGGCGATGAGACGGTGGATCACCTCGTGGTTTGCCGCGGCGTAGTCGCCCATGAGGTTCATCGCGTCCCAGTACTCGCGGCCCGTGTCGCTGTCGAGGTCGAGCCACGCGAGGTGGCGCATCTCCTTAGGCAACGTCGCGCACTGCTTCATCGCGAGCTTGGAGTAGTGATCGCAGACGGACGCGCCGGTGCCGCGCGAGCCGGAGTGGCTCAGCAGCGCGAGGTACTTGCCGGGCTGCATGCCCAGGTCCGGCTCGTCGAGCGTCAGCTCCCCGAACTCGACGAAGTGATTACCGCTGCCCGACGAACCAAGTTGTGAACGGGCCTTGTCCTTGAACCGCTTGGTCACCGGCGAGACGTCCCAGTCGGCGTCCATGACGGCGTGGTCGTTGGGCGTGTTGTACTTCGCGCCCATGCCGAAGCGGGTTTCACGCTGCAGGGCGTTGGTGAGTTTGCCGCGCATGCCGTCGAGTTGGTCGGCGGGAACGTCGAAGACGGTGAGCCGCATACGGCACGCGATGTCGACGCCGACAGCGTAGGGGATGACGGCGTTGTCGGTCGCGAGCACCCCGCCAATGGGCAGGCCGTAGCCGAGGTGCGCGTCGGGCATCAGCGCACTGCTCACCGCGACCGGCAGCCGGCGGGCGACGTCCATCTGCTTGACCGCGTTGTCGTCGAGGTCACGGCCCCACTGCGCATACGGCACCGGCTCAGCCCGCGCTTCGATCGGCGCGGGCTCCATCAGCAGCACCGCGAGTTCGCCGTAGGCCGCGTCGTCGGTGTATGCATCCGGGTCAACCAGCACATCAGCGAGCTCCTGCTCGACCTGCTCGGTTGGCTTGGTCTTCTCCGCATCCCGCGCCACCTTGAGCGCTACGCCAAACGTCTTGCCCTCGGCAAACCCAAGGGCGGCGAGTTGTTTGCTGGTCATTTTCGACCCCTCAGATCAAGCCCCACGCTTTCGCGACCGTCAAAGGATCGGGCCGTTCGATAAACCACTCGATTCGGTACCACAAACCCGGCACTGCCGTGCTGCGATAAACGTCATCCTCGTCGGGCACCGATGGCACGAAGCGGCCGTCCTCGAGCGTGAATGGCTCAAACCGATCGATCAACGGATGCACCAGCCAGTACTCCCGCACGCCGACCGATTGGTACTCACGGAACTTCGCCCCTCGGTCTACCCGCGCGGTCGATCGGCTGGCCACTTCGATCACCAAATCCGCGGGGCCGTCGATCTGGTTCTGCTGGATGTGCTTGAGGTTGTCGTTGAGCACGACCATCACGTCGGGTGCCCGACCTCGGTCGTATTCCGGAATCCGAATCGTCCACGGTTCGCCCTTGACCTGCCCGAGCTTCTTGTGAAGGACCAAGTTACTCGCCGTCGTGATGAGCCAGTTGGCGAGTTGATCGTGGGAGTCGTTAACGGCGGTCATTTCGTGAGCCTTCCCATCGACGTACTCGAAGTGCCCGTGCGGGAGCCCGACGCCTTCGAGAAAGTCCTCGTAAGACATCTCCACCGGCGGATGCCCGGTCATCCCGGGCTCGGCATACAACGGCATCGGCTTGGGAGTCGAAAGCGTGGCCATCGAACGATTCTAACATGACGCCCGAAGCGTCAACTGATTTCCAACTCCACCTCGGGCGCATTCACGACGCGGCGACTGACGGCGGCGGCGACTTGGCCGACGAGTGTTTCCAGCGCTTCCTTCAAGCGCGGGTTGTTCTCGTAGTTCGCGTGCGGTTTGCCGCGGTCGGTGTTCACTCGGATCTCGGGGAACATCGGCAGGTCGCCGAGGAAGTCGAGTTGCAGGTCCTTGGCCATCTGCTCGGCACCGCCGCGGCCGAAGACGTCGACCTCTTCGCCGCTCTCGGTCACGAGCACGCTCATGTTCTCCACCACGCCCAGCACCGGCGCGCCCAGTTGCTGGAACATCTTCACCGCCCGCACCGCGTCATCGACCGCGACCTGCTGCGGCGTCGCGACGACGACCGCACCCGTGAGCGGCAGGATCTGGCACAACGTCAATGGCACGTCCCCCGTCCCCGGCGGCAGGTCGACGATCAGGTAGTCCAGCTCCGGCCATTCGGTGTTCTCCAGCGCGAGCTGCTTGAACGCGCCGTGCGCCATCGGCCCGCGCCAGATCAGCGGCTTGTCCTGCTCGACGAGCGAGCCGATGGTGATCGCGTGGATGCCGTGGACGCGGATGGGGAGGATCTTGTTGCCGTCCTTCACTTTCGGCACGGCACCCTTGATGCCGAGCATGGTCGGCATGGACGGGCCGTAGATGTCGCCGTCCATGAGCCCGACGCTCGCGCCGGTGCGTTGCAGGCCGATGGCGAGGTTGGCGCTGATCGTGCTCTTGCCCACACCACCCTTGCCGGCACCGACGGCGATGATGTTCTTCACCTGCGGCAGCGGATTGTTCTCGGCCTGCTTCACCTTCGCGCCGCGCGTGTCGGCGGTCAGCTCGACGCGCACGTCGGTCGCCCCGGCCCCCTGCAGTGCGGCCCGGACGTCGGCCTCGATCTTGTCCTTCATCGGGCACGCCGGCGTGGTCAATTCGACGGTCACGTCGACCTTGGTCCCGTCGACCTCGACACGTTTGACCATGCCGAGCGTGACGATGTCCTTGAACAGCTCCGGATCCTGCACTTGGCGCAGGGCATCCATGGCGGCGTCTTGGGTGAGGGCCATGCGGGACCGTAGGGCGCTCGCGGCGGTTGCGTTACAGTTCTCGCATGCCCCGCAGCGTCCCGCCGCCCCCGCCGCCGGTCCGACCCGACCCGCGGGCGGCGCGGGTCGGGATCGAACACGTCGACGCCCCGGACCTGCAAGTCGCCGAAGATTCGAACCTTCGCCTGGGCCTTAACCTCGAACCCGGCAGCCAGGACGATGGCTGGGAACATCCCGATGCCGTCGAACTACGCGACGGCAGCGGTCTGCGGCTCTACAAGGACGGCGAAGCTCTCGCCGCCGCTTTTGCCGGTATCAAGGACGCCCGCCACACCGTCTATCTCGAAACCTACATCCTCGCCAACGACGACACGGGCAAGGCATTCGTCGACCTCCTCAGTGACAAAGCCCGCGCCGGCGTCGAGGTGTATCTGATCTACGACTCGTTCGGCTCGTTCCTGTCGCCGCGTAAGTGGTTCGAGCAACTTCGCAAAGCCGGCGGACATGTCGCGGAGTTTCATCCGATGCGGCCATGGGAGACCAAGCACTCGTGGCGGCCCGGCTGGCGCGATCACCGAAAGATGCTCGTCATCGACGGACGAATCGGCGGGATCGGCGGGATCAACATCGGCACCCGCTACGCCGGAGGTTGGGTGGCAAAACTCGCGCAGTTCAACCCGAAGATGCTCTGGCGTGATAACGCGATCGCGGTGACCGGGCCGGCGGTTGGGCAGTTGGCCGAGAGCTTTCGGCGGACCTGGCACTACACGCAGCGGGCCGGGCCGATCCGACGGACGATGCTCGCGAGCAACCTGCGTCTGCCGGACCCGGCCAAGGGCCTGCGTCTGGGTAAGCAGCGCAGTTACGACGTGCCGAAGCTGCCCGGGCGGTTTCCAGAGGACCTGCTCAAGCCCGATGCGGATTTCGGTTTGCTGGCCACGGGCCCGACGCTCAGCAGCCCGCTTCGGCCGATCCTTCAGGCGATCGCCAACCATGCCACGCGTCGCATCTGGCTTACCAGCGCGTACTTCGCACCCGACGAGGAGTTCATTGTCGCACTCTGCAACGCGAGCAAACGCGGCATCGACGTGCGCCTCATGCTCGCCGGGCGGTCCGACGCGAACATCCTCATCACCGCCGCCCGCAGCTTCTACGACCGCTTGCTCGATGCCGGTGTTCGCATCTTCGAACGCCAAGGCGCGATGCTTCACACCAAGGCGATGACGATCGACGGCCGGCTCGCGCTCATCGGCTCGACCAACCTCGACTATCGCAGCATCGAGTTCAACCTCGAAGCCAGCGCGGTCGTCCGCTCACCGCAGTTCGCCGAGCAGATGGAAACGCTCTTTGAACACGACATGCGATTTTCACGAGAGATCGACGCTGACGAATGGCGCGAACGTCCGTGGCGTGACCGGATCGTGCAGTGGATCGTGAACCGGGTGCGGTATGTGTTGTGAACGGTCGCCCGAGGCATGGTCACTTAAGTGATCATGCCGATCGCCCTACACTGCTGGCCCCGTGCCGATCGTCCTGCTCATCGCATTTCTCGTCGCTCTCGCCATCTCGGCGGGCACGACCGCAGCGATGAAACGGATCGCCCCGTGCTACGGGCTCGTCGCCAACCCCGGTGCTCATCGCAGTCATAAGAAGTCGACGCCCCTCGGCGGCGGGGTCGGGATCTTCGCAGGTCTCGTGCTGCCGTTGTCGGTCGGACTGATCCTGCTCCCATTCGCGGACTTGGGCATTGACCCGCATCTGCTTGGCGGCGTCAATCGACAGACCTCGCTCGCCTTCGGCTTCCTAAGCTGCTGCACGGCCCTCATGATGCTTGGCCTCGTTGACGACCGCCGGCCGCTCGGAGCGTTTCTCAAGCTCGGCGTGCAGATCGCCGTCACCGCGACGTTTGTTGCACTGTTCGACGTGCGGCTGCTGACGACGCTCGGCTACATGCCGAGCGTCGTGCTCACCGTGCTCTGGATCACCGCCGTCACCAACGCGTTCAACTTCCTCGACAACATGGACGGGCTTTCGGCCGGCGTCGCGACGGTGTGCAGTGTGGCGCTGCTGGTCGCGGCGATGAGCGTTGAGCCGCCACAGTGGTTCGTCGCCGGGACGCTCGCGTTGCTCATCGGGGCGCTGGTCGGGTTTCTGCTATTCAACTTCCCGCCGGCGTCGATCTTCATGGGCGACGCGGGGTCGCTGGTGATCGGGTTCGTTCTGGGCGTGTTGACGGTGCGGACGACGTTCCTGCCGGCCGACGCGGACTTCGGGGCGCGGTGGTACGCGGTGCTCGCGCCGTTGCTCGTGCTGGCGTTGCCGTTGTACGACATGGTCACGGTCTGCACGATCCGCATCGCCCGTGGCAAGAGCCCGTTCAAGGCCGACAACAACCACTTCAGCCATCGCCTGGTCGCGCGCGGGATGTCGCGGCGGACTGCGGTGCTCTGCTTGTACCTGGTCGCCGCCTGCACGAGCATCGCGGCGATCATTCTGCCGCAGGTGCAAAGCCACATCGCCGCGGCCTTGATCGTGAGCCAGGTCGGGCTCATCCTCGGCGTCGTCGCCCTGCTCGAACAACACCCGCTGCCGGAAGATCGACGATGAAGCCCACGCAACCCCATGTCATCCTGAGCGCAGTCGAAGGATCTAGCCTCGATCGCCGGTCGCAAACATCAGCCGCTGGGCGTTCGGGGCTAGATCCCTCGGCTTCGCTCGGGATGACGGATTGTGGAGGTGTCGCGTGACCGATGAGCAACCCAAGGGCATCGCTGCGGCTCACGCGGTCTGGCTGACGCGGTTCGCGTGGGTGCTGGCCGTGGGTGTGGTGCTCGCGCGGGTGACGGTCAGTGAGTCGGTGCGGGACGTGTTGCAGGTCGTGCCGCTCGGGCCGGAGAACGTGGCGGCGCCACGCGGGGTGCATGCGTCGGTCACGGCGGTGCTCAACTTCATCGCGTGCCTGCCGGCGTTGCTGGTGCTCACGCGGCGCGTGCTGGATCCGACGTACGTGCTTCGGCCGACGCTCGGCGTGTTGCTCGCGGTGCCGTTGGTCGCTTGGACGTGCCTGTCGGTCGGCTGGTCGGACGACAAGCTGGTGGCGGCATCGGAGTCGGCGCACTGGGTCGCGGCGGCGGCGTTGCTCTTTGCCGTAAACCAGCTGGTACGCACATGGCTGCGCTTCCGACAGGCGGCGGCAGTCGGGATCGCGGTGCTGTTCGTGCTTTGCGTGCGTGGGGTGCAATTTCAGGTCGACGAACTGCCGGCCGTGCAGGAGCAGTTCGCACAGCAGCGGGCGCAGTTCCTCGCGGCCCAAGGACTCGAACCCGACAGCCCGCAGGCAGAAGCGTACGAACGCCGGATCAACAGCGGCGCCCCGCAGGGCTTTTCCACCTCGCCCAACACCTTCGGCGCGACGCTCGTGCTCGGCTGCATCATCGCCGGCGGATTAGCGCTTCAGCGTTTCAAGGACAAGGACGCGTCGGGCCTAGCCGCCCTGCCGCTGCTGGCGATCCCGGTCGCGCTTTGGCTGCTGTATCTCACCTCAAGCAAGGCCGGCTTCGGCGGCTTGATCTTCGGGGCGATCGGCCTGGCAGCGGTGTGGCAGTTCGCGCCGCGCTGGTCCAAGCAGCACGGCACGGCGTTCACCGTCGGGCTCGTCGTCTTCGCCCTCGCCACCGTGGCAGGGCTCGCGCTGCTCGCGGCGGGGTTGGTGCCGATCCCGTCGTTGGCGTTCCGCTGGAACTACTGGGTCGGCTCGGCCGGCGCGTTCGCACAGGTGCCGATCTTCGGCACGGGTTTCGGCAACTTCGGCGACGCATGGCTCGTGCATCGACCGGCCAACGCGGCCGAGGAGATCCGCGACCCGCACAACACTCTGGTCCGTTTCGCCGTCGAGCTCGGCATCGTCGGCGGGGTGCTTGCGTTGGCGTGGTTCGGTCGGCTCGCGTGGGAAACCACCCGCTCCGCCGCCGCGCCGACCGGCAGCGGCACCCCGCGCTCGTTCGCCAGCTTCTTCCTGATCGCACCGGCGCTGGCGTTTCTCATCAGCTTTGTCGCGGTCGTCGATCTGCGGATGCCGTTCGACTATGTCCTGCTCACGACGGCCAACCGGGCGATCTTTTTCGCGGCGCTGGTGATCGGGCTGATCGTCGGGGCGGTGCTCGCGGTCGACAAGATCGACGCCGACAACCGGCCCGCCCCACTGCTGGCCGGGGGCGTGGCGGTGGCGGTGGGCGTGTTCTTCGTGCAGTCGCTTCTCGACGTGGCACTGTTCGAGCCGGGGTCATTGTTCGTGTGGGTGTTGCTGGTCGGGGCGCTGGTCGGCGTGCGGACGCCGAGCGTCGCGGGCAAGCCGATGCGCACGATGGCGGCACTGGGCTTTACTGGACTGGCGTACCTGCTGCTCATCGCGGCGGGGATCGCGTACGTCTTCCCGATCGTCCACGGCCAGTGGCACGCGGACATCGCCGATGGCATGGTGCGTGAGGGTCGGTTCGACGCCGCTGTACCTGAGTACGACCACGCCTTCGACGTCATGCCCGTCGGCGACCCGGACCTGCTCATCCGCAAGGGGAATGCTTTGATTTATGCCGGCCGCGATCCGGTGTTGGTCATGGACACGCTCGATCGGGCCATCGCCGAGCGTGGCGAAAAGTTCGGGTACTACCAACGCCGGGCCGAGCTCGAGCGACGCATGTCGGAGCCGCAGGTGGTGCGGATCATCGCCGACCTGACACGGGCCGTCGAACTCAACCCGCAAGAGATTCGCATCCGCCTCGACCTTGCGGACGAACTACGTGCCTTCGGTGACAACGCCGGTGCGATCGAGCAATACGAGGCGGTGCTGGAGATCAACGAGCAGTACGACGACGCTGAACCGGAAAGGCTTGGGCAGGATCGCGTGGCGGAGATCAACGCACGAATCACGGAGTTGACCGAAAACACCGCCGACTAGCTCGCCAGCGCTTCCTCGGGAATCTCGGCGTTGTGACTCACGGTCTGCACGTCATCCTGGTCGTCGAAAAGGTCGATGAGCTTGACGACTTTCTTGGCACTCTCGATGTCGAGTTCGACGGTGGTGTCGGGGACGTTTTTCAGTTCGGCGTCGGCGACTTCGATGTCGGCCGCAGCGAGGGCGTCCTTGACCGGGACGTACGCGCTCGGCTCGGTGACAATCTCGTAAATCTCGCCTTCGTTCACCACGTCCTCGGCACCGGCTTCGAGGGCGAGCTCCATGAGTTGTTCTTCCTCGGCCTTGTCGGTCTCGACGGCGATGATGCCCTTCTTCTGGAACTGGAACGCGACGGAGCCGGAAGTGGCGAGGTTGCCGCCGTTGCGGTCGAAGAGGTTGCGGATTTCGCCGGCGGTGCGGTTGCGGTTGTCGGTTAGGATTTCGAGGAGGATGGCGACGCCATTGGGGCCGTAGCCTTCGTAAACGATCTCCTCGAACGTCTGCCCGCCGAGCTCGCCGGCACCCTTGGCGACGGCGTTTTCGATCGTGCCCTTGGGCATGTTGGCTGCCTTGGCCTCGTCGATGACGTAGCGTAAGGCGAGGTTGTCGGTCGGGTCGGAGCCGCCCTTGGCGGCGACCATGATCTTCTTGGCGATCTTGCCCCAGACCTTGGCCCGCTTGGCATCGACGCGAGCCTTCTTGTGCTTGATGTTCGCCCAGTGGCTGTGTCCGGCCATGTTCGCTGCGCTCCGAAACGGTCAGGGAATGATCTTGTTCAGCGGGTAGGAGAAAATCTCGGTCGCGCCGTCACGCTTGAGGCGCGGGATGAGGTCGCGTTCGAGGTTTTCGTCGATGATGATTTCGATGGCGAAGCCGCCGTCGACGGTTTCGTTGATCGTTGGGCTCTTGAGTGCGGGGAGGTAGCCAAGGATCTTGTCCTTGTTGTCGGCGGTGCAGTTGAGCTTGAGACCGCTCTTACTGCGGGCGCGGATCGCACCTTCGAGGAGCATCGCGATGTTTTCGATTTTCTCGCGCTTCCACGGCACGCCCAACGCCTTGCGGCTCGCGACGAAACGGATCGTCGACTCCAGCAGCGTGTCGAGGATGCGCAGGTTGTTGGCCCGCAGACTGCCACCGGTCTCGGTGAGGTCCACGATGCCGTCAACAATGCGGGCCTTGATCTCGGTGGTACCCCAGCTGAACTCCACGCGGACGGGGATGTTCTTCTGCTCGAAGTAGCGTTTGGTCGTGTTGACCAGCTCGGTGGCGATGAGCTTGCCGGCGAGGTCTTCGGGCTTCTTGATCGGCGACTCATCGGGAACGCAAAGGACCCACTTGGCCGGGCGGCTGCTGGCGCGGGAGTAGGTCAGTTCGCAGATTTCCTCGACGTCGTCAGCATTGCCGTTCTCGACGATCCAGTCGTAGCCGGTGAGGCCGCAGTCGACGATGTCATCGACGACGTAGCGAGACATCTCCTGGGCGCGGAACAGGATGCACTTGATTTGCTCGTCGTTGATGCCGGGAAAGACCGAGCGATCGCGGGCGGAGATGTGGTAGCCGGCCTTGTTGAACAGTTCGAACGTCGACGACTGCATGGAGCCGGACGGCAGACCCAGGCGGAGTACGTTGTCAGGGAGCGGCGAGGACATGTCGGATCAAGCGGTCTTGCGGCGTGCGGGCTTCTTCTTGGCGGGATTGGCCTGACTCTCGGCTCGAAGCGCAGTGAAGAACAGATGCAGTTCGTCGGCCTTGAGTTGCTGCTCGACAAACTTCTGGGCATCCCACGCGTCGGCGTCTTCCTCAATCGCACCGGTCGCAAGAAGCAGCCCGTGCATCGCTTCGTCGATCGGAAAAGCAGCAGCGTCGGCCGAGTACAGCATCACGTACCCCTCGACGAATGGCGTCATGCCCGGCAGGTCACGCAGCAGCTCACGCTTTTCCTTGACCTTGAGCGCCTCGAAGCGGTCGAGATTCAGGCCAGATTCACGCTCAAAGATCATGTTGAGCGTGTCATGAAGCCGGGCCAGACGTTCTTCGAGCTTGGGGTATCGGCTGCCGAGGAGCTCGATCATTTCCAACTCGGTGGCAACACGCATGTCGTTATAATCGACGAAGTGCTCGTGGATCTGTTCGAGCGCTTTTTCAGCCTTGGCCTCGGGCGCGTCGGCGAGGTAGGCGGCCCAGACCAGCGCCGCGAGCGGCTTCATCAGCGCCGGCTTCTCGCCGGGCTTGGGCAGCGTGCTCTTGTGCGCCTTGACCAGCTTCTTCTGCAGCGCCTTGAGCGCGGTGGCATGTTGGGTCGCGTTCTTCATCAATGCGCTAGTCGGTGGTGGTTTCCCTGGCGGTGGAACTCGATTCAGTCTGGTCGCGCTCCTCGCGTTCACGTTCGGCTTGGCGGAGCAGGTCGAGGACCTGCATCTCCTTCTTCAATTGTTCGTCGATCTGGAAACGCAGCACTGGCACCGAGCGGGTCCGCATGCCACGGCCGAGTTCGCCGCGGAACTTGCCAGCCGCGGCTTTGAGCGCTTCGATCGCCGCGGTGTGACGCGTGTCGGCACCCAGCAGCGAGACGTACACATCCGCGTACGCCAGATCCGGCGACACCTTGGCACGGGTCACGCTCACGAGCACACCTTCCAAGCGCGGATCGTCAAGACCGCGCTGGATCATGCCCGCGACTTCTTCGCGGATGTAGCTGGCGAGTTTTTCGGGACGGCGATTGTTCACGGGTCAGAAGTATTCGGTGCGGTGGTCGTCGAGTTGGGCGTCGGGGTGATTGCTGGCGAAGTCGATCACTTTCTGCAGGGCACCCTCAACGTAACCGTGGTCGGTGCCGACCATCGCGACGCTCAACTCGGCTCGATTCCACACATCGTGGAAGTCGGTTTCGGCGACCGACACATTGAAGCGGTGCTTGAGCTTTTCCTTGAACCCCTTCATGGCCGAGCGTTTATCCTTGAGCGAGTAGGCGTGGTCGATGGAGAAGGAGAGAGTCAGAAGTGCGAGGGTCATTGCGTAGTTGCTAGCCACTAGAGCCTAGCTGTTAGATTTCCGAACTAAGCTATAGGCTCTAGCAGCTAGCAACTTCTGTGTCACTCGATCGTCCGGGCCACCTCTTCCTTGATGTAGCCTTCGAGTTTGTCGCCGATCTTGATGTCGTCGTAGTTCTTGATCTTGATACCACACTCCAGGCCCTGCTTGACCTCGCGTGCGTCGTCCTTGACACGCTTGAGCGATTCGAGGCGAAGGTTCTCGACCACCGGTGCGCCGTCGCGGATGAGGCGGAACATGTCGTTGCGGCGGATAACGCCGTCGGTGACGAAGCAGCCGGCGATGTTGCCGAGTCGGCTGATCTTGAACACCTCGCGGATCTCAACGGTGCCCTGGTAGACCTCGTTGATCTCCGGCTCGAGCAGGCCGGACATGGCCGCCTTGAGGTCGTCGAAGATCTCATAGATGACCTTGTAAGCGCGAACCTCGACGCCGCGCTGGTCGGAAAGGTTGCGGGCTTTCTCGTCGATGCCGACGTGGAAACCGATGACGATGCCCTCGGAGGCGTTGGCCAGTTCGATGTCCGACTCGGTGATCGCACCGACGGCGGAGTGGAGGATGCGCACCTTCACCTCGTCGGTGCCCATGTTCTTGATCGAATCGACCAGGGTTTCGATGGAGCCTTGGACGTCGGCCTTGAGGATGAGGTTGATCGTCGCGATCTCCTTGTCCTCCATGCGGCCAAGGATGTTGGAGAGCGTGACGGCGTTGCGACCTCCCAGTTCCTTCTCGCGGTTCTCCTGCTCGCGCTCAGCGGCGATTTCCTCGGCCCGCTTGACCGACTCGACGCCAAAGACCTTGTCGCCAGCGTTGGGCGTCTCGTTGAGGCCGGCGATGAGCACCGGCATCGACGGACCTGCCGCCTTGACGTTCTTGTTGTTGGAGTCACGGAGGGTGCGGATCTTGCCGAAGGCGCGGCCGGCGATAATCGGGGTGCCGAACTTCAGGGTGCCCTGCTGGACCAGCACCGTCGCGGTCGGGCCGAGCCCGGCACGAACTTCCGCCTCGACGACGACACCGAGCACCGGCACCGTCGGATCGGCGGTCAGTTCCATGAGCTCGGCCTGCAGGTCGAGGATCTCCAAGAGCTGTTCGATGCCTTCGCCGGTCTCGGCGGAGGTGCGGACGATCTCGGTGTCGCCGCCCCACTCGGCCGGGTTCAGCCCGTAGCTCGCGAGCTGACCCAGGACCATGTCCGGGTTCGCGTCGGGCAGGTCGATCTTGTTCATCGCGACCACGATCGGCTTGTCGGCCGCCTTGGCGTGGTTGATCGACTCGATCGTCTGCGGCTGCACGCCCTGGGCGGCATCGACCACCAACACGACGATGTCGGTCATGTCGGCACCACGGGCACGCATCGCGGTGAACGCCTGGTGGCCGGGCGTGTCGATGAAGGTGACCTCTTTCTTTTTGCCTTCGCGGTCAACGAAGACGGTGAACGCCCCGGTGTGCTGGGTGATGCCGCCGGACTCGCCGGCGACGACGTTGGCGTTGCGGATCTTGTCGAGCAGCGAGGTTTTGCCGTGGTCGACGTGGCCGAGGATGGTCACAACCGGCGGGCAAGGCTGAAGATTCTTGAGCTCAAGCTTCTCGAAGTCGGCGGCGAGCTTTTCCTCGGCCGTCGGTGCCGGGATGACATCGAGTTCGAGGCCGAACTCCATGGCCACCATCTCCGCGACCTCGGTTTCGAGGCCGGCGTTGATCGTGGTCATGATGTCGTTCTTCATCAGGGCCCGCAGAATCTGATTGCCCTTGAGACCGGTCGCGGAGGAGAGCGACTTGACGGTGATCGGCTCGTGGATGGTGACCGGGCCGTCGTGCTCGTGGCGGATGGAAGTGCCACGGCGGGCGGCCTTGCCGACGGATCGGCCGAACCCGGCGCGGGACGCTGCGGCGGAGGCCAACGCATCGCGTCGGGCGATCTGGTCGGCCATCGTGAACTCGCGGAGCTTCTCCATCGCCTCGCCGCGACGGTCGCCACGGCGGCGGGTGGAAAGCGATCGGCCGGCTGCTTTTTTCTTCTCTTCTTCCTCGGCACCGACACGGGACTTGACCCCGCCGCCGGTCTTGGCGTTGGGACCGAATCGGGTTCCGCCGGGGCCGGCGCTGGGGCCACCACCGGGCCGCTGGGCCGGTCGACGCCGGGGGCCGGCATCGGGTTCAGGCGCTTCTTCCCGAACGACCTTGGGACCTTGAATCTCAGCGGGCTTGAGCTTGGTCAACTGC
This sequence comes from Planctomycetota bacterium, assembly GCA_039182125.1. Taxonomy (NCBI): domain Bacteria; kingdom Pseudomonadati; phylum Planctomycetota; species Planctomycetota bacterium. The sequence continues at coordinate 3,675 of JBCDCH010000079.1, read as the reverse complement.
GGAGCGGGCGTCGGTGCTTCGCGGTTTTCCAGAGTGATCGTTGGACGAACGTTGGGGCCTTGGCTGTCGGCGGCGCTGGCGAGGGAAATCTTCGGCTGAACGACCGGCTCATCGGTGTTACGCGGCGCCGGGGCCTCGGCGGCAGCGGCAGGCGTTTCTTCGGCTGGTGCTTCTCCGGCAGGCGTATCGGCCTGGGGTGCTTCGGCGGCGACGGCCGGAACCTCTGGCTCGCCGGGCTTTTCGCCGTCGGTTTCTTCGCGTGTGTCGAACGACTCGACAGGCGCGTCGGCCGGCGGGTCCATCACCGCGACGTTGCCGTCATCGGCCGCTGCGACTTCGTCAGACCCGCCCTCGGCGGCAACCTTCACGGCGGGCGAGGCCTGCTTCACTTCGGCTTCGGTGGTGACGGTTTCGTCTTCAGCCGGGGCCTTGGCTTCGACCTTCTTGGGGGCGGCTTTTTTCTTCGGCGCGGCCTTCTTCTTGGTACCGGCCGACTTCTGGGCCTCGGCCAGCGCAGCAGGATCCTTGTACCAATCGCGGATGGTCATTTCCAAACCGATCGGCACGGTGGCGGAGGCGGTGTACGCCTTGCCGGTGGTGTTGCTCAAACCCTCGTCCTTGAGCTTGGCCGTGATGGCTTTGCTCGGGATGTCGAGTTCTTTTGCAAGGTCGCTGATGCGTTTGCCCTTAGCTTTGGCCAAAATTCGTCTCCGGTGCTTCCGGCGTTCGTGGCAGCCGATGACATTCACATCGGGTGCGGGGTTGTTGCCCGGGTCGGTCGATCGGCACTTGCCGAAACGTCGCCGACCCTGGCGGATACTTCCAAAATCAATCGCTCTGCCCGGCGATTCTAGGGGTCATTTCGACCGTGGTTCGATGCGCTGGCGGCTTAGTTCTGGGCCGGCGGGGGTTCGACCCGACCCTCGGCCAAGGCCGCCTCTTCGCTCTGTTCGTCGGCGAACTCCTTGTCACCGCCGTTGTTGACCCGGTCGTCGGACGGGTCGATGTCGTTGTCGTTGTTGACGTGCTCGGCATGGATGGCCTGCTCCTCGGGGGAGAGGTCGTCGCGGTCGGTGCCGAAGCTGGTTTCGTCGTGAGTAACGATCTCGGGCGCGGCGCCCTCGACGTGCTCCATGGGCCCGGCCATCGGGGCGTCGTCGCCGGTCGGATCGGGTTCTTCCGCAGCCGGCTCGTCCGTCGATTCGGGCGCGGCACCTTCGGAGCCTGCCTCGTCGGCGGTGACCGGGTCGGCCAGCAGCACGCTCTGAGCCATGCTCCGCTGGGCTTCCTCGGCGGCCTTCTTCGCGGCCTGCTCCTTGGCAACGATCTTGGCCTCCTCGACACACACGTCGACCATCCGCTCGGCCAAATCCTCGTCAACTTCGACCTCATCCATCAGCGGGCCTTCGCCGACTTCCTCGACATCGCGGACGTCGATCAGGCCCAGTGCGATGACCTTGTCAACGTGGTCCTGGGTAACCTCGGGGACGGTGCGAAGGATGCGCTCCAGCCGGGCGACGTTGTCCTCGTATTCGGCAGGGGTAATGATGTCGATGTCCCAACCGGTGAGGCGGGCGGCGAGGCGGACGTTCTGGCCGCGCTTGCCGATGGCCAGTGAAAGCTGGTCCTCGTTTACAACGACAGTTGCGCGGGAAAGCTCGAAACAGAGGGCCACTTCCGCGACTTCGGCAGGCTTAAGGGCGTTGCTGATGAGCACCTGCGACGACTCGTTCCAGCGGACGATGTCGATCTTCTCGCCGCCGAGTTCGTCGACGATGTTGCGGATGCGTGAGCCGCGGACACCGACGCAGGCGCCGACGGCGTCGACCTTGGAGTCGATGGAGGTGACGGCGATCTTGGTGCGGTGGCCGGCCTCGCGGGCCAGGGCCTTGATCTCGATGGTGCGTTCGCCGACCTCGGGAACCTCACGCTCGAAGAGCTTGCGGATCATCTCCGGGTGGGAGCGCGAAAGGATGATCTTGACGGCCGATGGTGTGTCGCGGACCTCGGTCACCAAGGCCTGGATGCGGTCGCCGTCGTTGTGGTACTCGCCGGGGATCTGCTCGGAGCGGGGCATGATGCCCTCGGTGCGGCCGAGGCTGACGATCATGGTGGAGCCCTCGAACCGGGCGACGGCGCCGGTGAGGATGGTGCCGACGCGGTCCTTGTACTCGTCGTAGATGCTGCCACGCTCGTCCTGGCGGATGAGCTGGATCATGACCTGCTTGACGGTCTGGGCACCGATACGGCCCATGGTTTCCAGCGGAATCGGCTCACCCTGGCGCTGGGCGGTGATCTTGCCGTCGAGGCGGTCGAGCTGGACGCTGAACTCCGCGACGTCATCGACATCGAAGTGCTTGCGCAGGCCGGACGCGATGGCCTGCTCGATGTCGGTGTAGATGGCTTCTTTGTCGATGCCCTTGTCGCGGGCGATGCCGTCGACGTGGCGGAGGAGTTCGGCGTTCATGGTGGGTTGTGTTTCGTGTTGTGTATTTGGATGTTTGGTTGTCGATCGCGAAACGGCACGCAATCAAGCCGCCTGATCGTTTCCGATCGGGCGGCCCACTGCTCGGGGCGGGAAAGATGCGGACGGACCTGAACGGTCCGCCTGAGGTAGCTGGGGCTACCGGTGGAGGGCCGTGGCACGCGCCATCGATGCTGTTGACTTACGCAACAGCATGGGATTCACGATGGGCGGATTGGTTTGCCATCTTCAGATTCATCCCGGTCTCTCCGGGCTCGAACAAGTGGGCGCGATTCAGGTCGACGTAGACCGTCATCGTGGAACCCGCTTCCAGTCCTTGTCGGGCTTCGACCCGACCGATCAGCTTAGGCGTGTGTCTGGTCGACATGTAGACGTCCATGTCACTGCCCAGCGGCTCGATCACGTTCACGTTCACTTCCAGCGGCACCGTGCCCGGGGCCGGGTCGAGGTGAATGTGCTCCGGTCGGAGGCCCAACACCAAGTGCCCGCTGTCACGACCTTGCACCAGCTCGATCAGCTCCGGCGGGAGAGCCACCTTAAACCCGTCCTCAGCGGGTATCAACTCGCCATCGAAGACTTCGCCCTCGGTCTCGGTGCCCGCGGGGGCCTTGAACGCCGCCTCCTCGAACACCGTCTCACCGTCGATCTGGCGGACGACGCCGTTGAAGAAGTTCATCGGCGGCGTCCCGATGAAACCGGCCACGAAGCGGTTGTTGGGCTTCTGGTACGTGTTGAGCGGCGTGTCGGCCTGCATGATCAGGCCGTCCTTCATCACCACGATCCGGTCGCCCAGGGTCATCGCCTCTTCCTGGTCGTGGGTGACGTAAATCGTTGTGGTTTTGAGACTTTGGTGCAGCCGCTTGATCTCGGCGCGGGTGGTCACGCGGAGCTTGGCGTCGAGGTTGGACAGCGGCTCGTCGAACAGGAAGCAGGCCGGGTCACGGACGATCGCCCGCCCCACCGCCACGCGCTGACGCTGACCGCCGGAAAGGGCCTTGGGCTTGCGTTCGAGCAGCTGCTCGATGCCGAGGATCTGGGCGGCCTTGCGGACCTTCTGGTCGATCTCCTGGCGGGGCATCTTCCGCAGTTTCAAACCGAAGGCCATGTTCTTGTACACCGTCATGTGCGGGTACAGGGCGTAGTTCTGGAACACCATGGCGATGTCGCGGTCCTTGGGGGCGACGTTGTTC
>JBCDCH010000078.1 GCA_039182125.1 Planctomycetota bacterium | reverse complement strand
GGGGGGGGTGTCACTGGCGCCCTCTGTTTTGTGCCGTTTTTTTACCGCCCCCCCACGCGGTCGCCTTTTCCCCCCCCTTACCCTTTCTCCCCCACACCGTAGTCCTCCCCCCTCCCCCGCCCGATAACGTCTACCATTCGCATCCTCCCGGCCCGTCGGACATACTTCCGCTCCCCCAATCCCCGAAACACCATGGCCAACCCCCTGAAAGTCGCTGTTTGTGGCACCGGTCTCATCGCCGACGTGAAGCACATCCCCGCGTGGCAGAAGATCGCCTCCAAAGCCAAGCTCGAGTGCATCTGCGACCTCAACGAGGAGGCCGCCCGGAAGGTCGCCGACAAGTTCGGCATCCCGAAGGTCTACACCGACTTCGCCAAGATGCTCGCCGACGAGAAGCCGGACATCGTCGACATCTGCACCCCGCCCAAGACGCACAAGTTCCTGGCGGTGCAGGCGATGGACGCCGGGGCCAACGCGATGATCGAGAAGCCGATGGCGATGGACGTCGAGGAGTCCGACGCGATCATCGAGGCCCGTGACCGCAACGGCGTGAGCGTCATGTGCTGTCACTCCGACCTGTTCTACCTGTCGTTCATGAAAGCCCGGCAGATGATCGAGTCGGGCGAGATCGGCGACTTCCGCGGCATGCGGATCTTCCTCTCCACCCCCACCCACTACATCACCGCCAAGGAAGATCACTGGGGTAACAAGCTCCCCGGTGGCGTCATCGGCGAGACCGGGCCGCACTTGGTTTACATGACGCTCCCGTTCATCCCCGAGATCCGCGAGGTCGGCGTCGTCGCGGCCAAGCTGCTCGACGAGTACCCGTGGAGCCCGTTCGAGGATTACCGCATCACCCTCCGCGGCGACAAGGCCCTCTGCTCGATCACCGCCGCGTACACCTCCGACGAATGGCTCTGCCAGGTCGAGATGATCGGCTCGGACGCGGTGCTCCGGCTCGACCTCGAAACGCAGTCGGTCGTGAAGTACACCCGCGACAACATCAAGGCCTCGACCGCCGCATTCAGCCAACTTTCCGAAGCAGGCCAACTGCTCAAGAACACCTTCGCCGTCGGCACCCGCTACGCGACCGGCGCGGTTCCGAGCAGCCACGACCTCATGTGCGAGCAGTTCACCGACTCGATCATCAACAAGACCAAGTCGCCCGTCCCCGCCGAGGAGGGCCGCGAGACGGTGCGGGTGCTGAAGGAGATTGTTGATCAGTTGGAATCGAAGTACCCCCAACCCCTTGCCGACGCCGCCGCCCACCACGCGAAAGCGGACGAAGCGAAGTCGAGCGCGGCGTAAACCGCGTTGCGGAGCAACGCAGCTATGCGCTGTTGTGCGAGTTGTCGCGATTCGAGATACGCGACGCAGTCGCGTCACGGAGCAATGCCGCTGTGTGCTTCGACAAGGGAGTGCGCTCAGCTGCGTTGCTCCGCAACGCGGTTCGCCGCGAACCGAGCAGCCTCCAGCATCCCATCGATCATCGACGGGATGCTGAACTTTTCGCGCATCGTGCGCAGCGCATTCGCCGCCAACGTCGCGTCGGGGAGTCGGTTGAGCTTGACCATGAGGTCGCTCGGGACGAGGCGATCGATAAACAAGCCGTTGACGCCATCCTCGACCGCCGCGATCTCAGGGCCGTGCAATTCGGCGCGACCATCCGCGACGACTGGCACGCCGAACGCCAATGCCGAAAGCACGCCGAGCCCGCCGAACGCCGGCATGACGAACGCCTCCGCTGCCGCGTACCACGGGGCGAGGTCGGCCACATCAAACAACGGCTCGACAAACCGCACGCGACCCCCGAGGTCGAGCTTGCGCGCCAGTTCGAGAAGCTCTGGCTTTGCCGGGCCATCGCCGACAATGACCGCCGTCCACTCCCGCCCATGATCGAACACCAGCGCGTGCAGCAGCACGTCCACCCGCCGCTCCGGTACCAACCGCGAAACGTGCAGCGCGACCTTGCCGGTGAGACCCAACTCACGCTTGGCCGCTTCCTTGTCGTCACGCCGCACCGCGTCGATCGCCGACGTGTCGATCGTGTTGGGCGCGGCAAATGCGTTGGTAAATCCCCGCTGTTGGTAGACCTCCGCTGTCGCCGGCGTGTAGAGCAGCAACGCATCGGCGAGTTTCGCCAACCAACGCTTGGGTTTGCCGGCGAATCCCGCGTCACGCCTGCTCGTGCCGTGCCCCCACAGCACCGTGCCGACGCCATTGCGCTTGGCCTTGCGTAGTGCGGGAATCAGCGACAGGTAGTGGATGTCCCAGTTGAACATCACAACGTCGTAGTCCGCCGTTGCGGCATCGAGTTGGGCCGGATGCCAGTACCAGGGCTGACCAAACAATCGCCCACGCTTCATCGGTCGAAGCTCGGCGTCGAAGCCGTCCGGCTCCACGTTCTGATCGCCCACGCCCTGAGCGTGCCACACCATCAGATCCACGCCCGGCCGTGCGGCCAACTCGCGATACACCGGCACCCGATAGTGCGTCAGCGACGGCTGGACCATCAGCAGCTTCATCGCCCCACCATCGCTTCGTAATGCCCGATCCATCGACCCGCGATTTGGTCCCAATCGAATTTCTCAGCGGCAAGCCGCGCCCCACGCAATCCGGCGGCGCGCCGCCGCTCATCGTCCGGCACCCACGTTTCCAAAGCCTCGACAATCGCCTTGTGCTCTAGTGGCACAATGGGCCCGACATTCACATCACCGAAGTAACCGATGCATTCGACGCGGTCACTCACCAACACCGGCGTCCCCACCGCCAGTGCTTCGATGACCGCGATGCCGAAGTTCTCCGTGTAGCTCGTCAGCACCAACATGCCCGCACCCGAAAGGGCCTCGATCGTACCAGCCCGATCTAGCGGGCCGGTGAAGATGACGCGATCGGTCATGCCACGTTCGGCGGCGATACGACGCACCTCCGCCGCGACCGCCGCATCTTCCTCGGGCCCGGCGATCAGCAACGCCGGCGGCACGTCCAACCGCGCGTCGGCCAGCGCCGGCATCAACCGGTCCAGACCTTTCTTCGCATGAACCCGTCCAAGAAACAACAGAATCGGCCGATCGCCGAGTGCAGGGTACTTCTCGCGCAGCGCACGCTCCGCCGCCGCGCGATCCGGCAATGGTCGGCCGGCTAGTTCGGTGCCGTTGGGTTCGACGATCGCCGGTGCTTTAACCGCGAATGCCGCGTCGCGCTCGGCATGGGTGGTGAAGTGAATCGCCGCCGCACGGTTCAAGTGTCGCCGCAAACGCCAGGCGAGATACAACCGTTTTCTCCACCGGCTTTGGTTCATGCTCCACGGGTGCAGGCCACCACAGGCCCGCATCACGTACGGCACCCCGGCCTTTCGTGCCGCCGTCGCCGCGGCGTGTTGGGCTTCCTGCCATAGCGAATGGATGTGTACGACGTCCGCGTCTCCGGCGAGTTTCTCGAGCGTCGGTCGCAGTTCCGGGTGGGCGTTGAGCTTGCCGGTCGCGGGGCCGACCATGGTCATGCCCACCCGCGCCGACCGAAACGTCTCCGCATTGTCCAGCCCGGCCTGCAACATCCAGGTCGAGACAACATGCACGTGAAGCCCGGCCCGTGCCTGGGCGGCCGTGAGTCCGAGCAGCGCCTGGGTCGGCCCCCCGTTGGTCGGATCGATACCGGAGATCGCGTGGAGCACCCGCATCACATGTCCAGTTCGACGGCCAAACGCAGCACCTCGGCCACGCTCCACGCCTGAGCGGGACAACCGACGGCGCGATGCGGGCTGTCGGCGTCGAAGATCTCGCTGATGTGTCCGATGCAACCGCTCTCGAGGTGCTCGACCAGTGGACGAAGCCAGGTGCGGGCTTGCTCGATCGACTCGGTACTTCGTTCGTTGACGACAAGGTAGGCGTCGAGAAAGGGGCCGATGAGCCAAGACCAGACGGTACCGTTGTGGTAAGCGCGGTCGCGGCTGTATTGGCCGCCGCGGTACTCGCCCTGGTACTTGCCGGCCTGCGCGCTGAGCGAGCGAAGTCCGGCGTTGGTCAGCAGGTATCGCCGGACACGCTCGACGACGCCGCGCTGTTGCTCGCGATCAAGCGGCGAGTTGCCGAGCGACACGGCGAAGATCTGGTTGGGCCGGATGGATTCGTCACGCTCGTACGCACCGGCACGACCGACAACGCAGTCGGCCAAACCCTTGTGCGGTGCGAGCCAGAACGCGTCGACGAACGCGGCCGCCACGCGGTCGGCCTCGGGATCACCCATGAGCCGCAGGGCGTGGTACCAGAGCGCGTTGATCTCGACCGCCTTGCCGTGCCGCGGGGTGAAGGCGGTCTCGCCGACCTTGGCGTCCATCCAAGTCAGCTGCGTCGACGCATCACCGGCGTAAACGAGCCCGTCGGTCGGATCGACGCCGATGCCAAACCGTGTGCCGTTTCGGTAGCCGTCGACGATCTGCTCGCACGCCGGGCGGAGGATTGAGTCGAACGTGTCCTGATCCCGCGTCTTGCAGAGATACTCGAACGCCGCGTGGATGAACCACAGCGACGCGTCGACGGTGTTGTACGACGGCTCAGACGTGTAGTCGTCGAAGCGGTTGGGCACCATGCCCTCGGACGTGTGGGCCGCGAAGAGCGAGAGCACCCTGCCGGCGTCGTGAAATCGACCGGTGGTGAGGAGGATACCGGGCAGTGCGATCATCGTGTCGCGTCCCCAGTCGCCGAACCAGGGATAGCCGGCAAGGATCGTCGTCGCGCGAGGCGGCGTACCAGCCGGCTGGTCGGGGCGTTTGCGCCGCACGACGAACGCATCGGCCGCGTGGAACAGGCGTTGCTGGCTCGGCGTCGCGGGGAAACGCTTGGCGTGTTGCAGGTGAGCCGCGCGATCAAGCAACGCTTGATCCCAATCAAGCGCCTCGGCACGATCGAGCGTCGCCCAGAGCGTGAGTGTCGTCGGCTCCGTCACCTCCGCGACAAACGTCCCCGGCGTGTACAAATCTTCGCGGTCGTCCAGCCCGCGCTCGGTCTCGATGGGGTACACATGGCCGTACCACCAGTCCGCGACCGGCTCGAACCGGGCGCCGCTGCAACGCATGTTCAGCTGCAAATCGTCGCGCCGAACTTCGACGCCGGCATCGTCGGTATTCGTGGCGAAATCGCTCTCGGCCGCGTGGTGCAGTGCGTGGAAATCCCGCAGCGCCACGAACGGCTGCAGCCGAAATCGCACACGACCGCGGCTGGTCGGGTCGATCGTGTACCGCAGCCCGGCCGTGTTGCGATCCCAGAGCAAATGCAACTCCTTCGTCACGCTCACGCCGGCGGCGTCGTAGTGCCAACGGGCCGTGTCGCCGAGTTCGAAGCAGTGCAGGTACCGGTCGCCGCGCGGGTGGATGTCGTCCTCGAAATGGGCCAAGCCCAACTCGATCGGCGGCTTGTCCGGGTTGCCGTCGAGCATCTCCAACGACTCGCCGACCCGGCTGAGCGCCATCACCCGCCCCAACGGCGGCAACGTCGCGGCGCACAGCAGCCCGTGGTACCGCCGCGTGTTGCAACCAACGACCGTGCCCATCGAAAACGCGCCGGTCCCGTTGGTCAGCAACCACTCGCAGGCGAGGTGCGGCCGAAGCTCGCCGTAGGTTTCGATCGAGTACAAAGGTTGGCCCACGTCCGACATATCGACGCAGCATAACCCGTAAGTGCGAACTTCCAATCATCCGCCCGAGATCGCCTGGACGATGTCGATCCGATCACCGTCGGCGACGGGGATGTCGAGGTCGTCGAGCCAACGCGTCGCGGTGTCGTTGTGAAAAACAAGCACATGTTGTCGCGGCTGACCGGTGGCATCGAAGACCAGCGCGGCGACAACTGGCTCGTCATGCCGCAAACGCTCGAGCAGATCGGCGAGCGTCTCGGCTTCGAAGACTTTCGACCGCCAACCGGCCGAGTCGGCGACGAGCGTCGGCAAGGTCACCGTGACGTCGGCCATCGGCTCACCCCCATCTCACGCACATCACCCTCGGCAAACGTCCGGGCAGAGCCCCCCAGTTTGCCCCGGCATCGTCGGATACGAACACGTCGCCGTTGGTCGTCCCGAACGCGATTGACTCCCCCGTCGCCGACATCGCGTCACGCAACACGCCGGCGTAGACCGAATCGGGCAAGCCACTATCAACGACGCTCCAATGAGTGCCCCCGTCGGTCGAGCGCATCACGCGGAGCTTGCCGTCGGTGGGCATGCGCTGCTCGTCGCTCTGCAACGGAACGACACAAACGGTGCCTGAATCGGTGGCGACGAGCGGGAAGCCGAACTTGTCGGCAAAGCTGTCGTCGATGGCCGACCAGTTTTGGCCGAAGTCGTCGGACCGGAAGACGCCGGACGAACCGGCGTGGGCGTGGAACTGCATGAACAGTCGGTCTGTCGAGGTCGGGTCGGCGGCGATCTTGTGGATGCAGTACATCGCATCCTCGTCCGCCGCGCCGGTTTCGCGCATGCCCGGCAAGCCTTCGTTGGACGCGTGCCAAGTCGCGCCGCCGTCGGTGGTGCGAAAGACGCCGACGGCGCTGATGCCGACGACCATGCATTGCGGGTCGGTCGGGTGATGGACGATCGTGTGCAGGCAAAGCCCGCCGGCTCCGGGAAACCAGTTCGGCCGGCTCGGGTGATCGGTGAGCGTGGAGACCTCGGCCCACGTCGCGCCGCCGTCGTCGCTGTGGAGCAGCGCGGCTTCGTCGATACCGGCCCACACACGGCCGGACTGATGCGGATCGGTGGCCAGCTGCCAGATGCGATTGATCGGATGCTTTGATTCGGTCAGCACCTCACGAAGGGCGTGCGTGCTCCAGTTGGCCCCGCCGTCGTCGGACCGCCGCACGGTCGGGCCGTAGGCGTAGTGCGACGTTCCGACAAGGAACGCGCCGTCGGGCCCGTCGGGCAGCAGTGCCGAGCACTCCCACCCCGCCAACGTCGGCTCGGCAAGTTCCCAGCCGCCGCCCGATCGGTCAGCCCGAAAGAGCCCCTTGGCCGTGCCGATCCAAAGCGTGTCGTCTTTGCCCATCGTGCCTCCTTTTCGAGAACGTGAGCAATCTAACAAAACGCATGACACACGGCCAATACGTCAGTCAACCGGCGTCCAATCGACCAAGAGCGTGTCGTTCGGCCGCAAGTCGAACCCGTCGGGCGAAAGTCGCCGCCCGGTCAGGCGATCGATCCCTTCCAACGGCCGCCCTTCGGCATCGACGGCCTTGACCCGCCGCGACTCGGCCAGGACGTGGGTGATGAACGTGGTGTCGTCGACGGTCCGGTAGAGCGTGCCGAACGCGGGGCGCTCGTTGTCGAGCAACCGCACCGACGGCATCGGCATCGACCCGGCAAGCGCCACATGGAGTTCGACGGCATCCGCGCCGGCACCGCCATGCACGCGGGTCACGTTCAGCGACCCATCGGTCAATCGCTCGACGGCCTCGACCGGAAGATTCCGAGCGGTCGGCAACAAGACATGCGCCGGGCCGGCCGGCAGATCGTCGGGCCACATCGCGTCGGTGATGAAACCCACTTTGTGGCCCAGCTGGGCGGCCGCCTCGTAAGCGAGATGCGCCGCCGCCATGTGCTCGCCCTCGCCGGAGAGCCACGACGCGTCGGACAGCACGATCCACACCGTCGGCTCGGCGTCGGCAATGGCGGCGACCGCTTCCGCGTGACGGTTCAGATCGATGTTGGCCGCGAGCATCGCGTCGATCAGCGCCGGGCGTGTGGCCAGCGAACCGGCAAAAGCGTGGCTCAGCCCCGCATGAAACGTGTCGAGCTGATCGCGGCGTTGCCAGTACCAAACGACGTTGCCCGTCGAACCGTGGGTCGCACACAACCACAACGCGGCCCGGGCATGCGAGGGATCGGTTTCGCCGGCGGGCCGAAGGGCCGCGGTGCTGAACGCGTGCCATTCGGTGTCGAAGATCCCTTGGCCCGGCGCGATCGAACGCACATGGTCGTACGCCATCAGCCCCGGTAGCCAGAGCATGGTGTACCGGTCATCCCGCCAGGTCGGCGCCGCCCCGCGCTTGTCGGTGACCGGCAGGATGCGTGTGTCGATGCCGTGCAAATCGGTGAGCTCCGCCAGCGCCGTTCGATCAAGCCCGTCGCGTGGGACATGGTGTCGAACGCCGGTGGTGCTGAAGTCTTGGATCTTGATGTGGATGACCGCTTCGGGATCGTGCAGGCGGACCTGCTCGGCGACGAACGTGAACATGTCGGTGACGCGTTGTCGGTTGAACGTCAACGTGTCGTGCGTGCGGCGGACCGACCAGTCGCCGTCGCCGTCCGGGTCGGGCAACGGCACGTCCTCGATGTCGTCGAACGCGGTGCCCCACTGGGCGTTGAGCCCGGCCGCATCGCCGTAGAGGTCCCACAGATGGGCGTGGAACTTCGCCAGGGTGTGCCCAGACCAACTGTTGAAGTAAAACTCAGGCTCATTCGCCAGGCAGTACGCCGCGACCGCCTCGTGGCCGGCGATCGGCGTGACGATCCGCTGAATCGCCTGTGCCGCGAGCGGACGGAATTGTGGATGGTCGATGTCGAGCCAGAAGAATGTGCCCCGCTTGTCGGCGATGCCTGGCGCGGCCTCCTCGAACTCGCCGGTACGCGTCCAGTGCAGGAGCACCGTCGCGGCCATGCCCTTCTCGGCATACAAGTCGAGCCGATCGCGGAACCATGCCGCCGGCTCTTCACCGCCCGGACCGACGAAGCCGCTCACGCGAACGATGACCTCGTGCATGCCGACGCCCATCGGTGCGAACCGATCCAACACGGGCTCAAGCGTCGGACGGAACACCGGCGTGAGCGGGCGGGCCTCGTGAAACTCGGTGATCTCCGGCTCGTTGTACCAGGTGAACCCGATCGGAAACACCGGCCGACCGTCGATCCGAAATCGGCCCGTCGAGGCTTCAACCCGTGACCAATCGGCCGGCAGGCGGAAACCGTCGTCTTCATCCAGCGCCGCTTCGGCAGCGTCGAGGATGCCCCGAAGCTCGGCGATTTCGCGGTCGATGTGATCATCAATGGCCGACTCCAGCGTCGCGTCGTCCCACTGCTGATTCCCGTGAAACGCCAGGAAAAGTCGTCGCATGTTGGCGCGATCGCCGCGTTCGGCCTCGACCCAGCCGCGAACGCTTCGGGCCAAGGCCAGGCGCATTCGCACCTCTTCCGCGACATCGTCCCGAGCGTCGACGGCTTGTTGCAACCCGGCCAGACGTTGATCGATCTCGGGAAGCGGATCGGGCGCGGGGGCATGGAGCATCAGGGCGAGCAGCGTGGCGATGAGCATCGACGCATTGTGCCCGGTTATCCGAAACGGTCACGCCGGAAGGTCCGCAGGGTTCAAGATTGGCACAAACCGATACGCCCGACGTCACAGGCTAACGCACTCATCCGCGTGTCGCTTGGAAGAGCTTGGGCAGGCGGGCCTTGGCTTGCTCGTCGCTGCCGTCCCACTCTTCACCCAGCGGCTCGATCGGCGGCGGCAGAGTAGGGTCCGGGATCGTGTTCCCGGTCACGTCCATGTACGCGTCCGCCGCGGCGTCGAACATGAGCGTCAGGTTCTGGTCGCCCATCTTCCCGGCGAACGCCGTCATCGAATCCGGCTCGGTGACCGACGCCTTGTAGATTTCCTCGCCTTGGCCGACGAGCCAATGGCGGAAGTTGGTGAACAACTCCGCGTCCGCCCCGTTGAGCAGCAGCGCCGCCCCGATCCAGAGATCCCAGAAGTAAGCGTCGTCCACCTCCTCACGCCAGATGCGATCGAAGGTGATGATCTCCGGCCCCTCCATCTCGGCCAGAGCGTCGGTCAGTGCATCACAACACGCCTCGTCATTGGTCCCCCCGGTCTCACGCGCGTCCGCGACCAGCTTCCAGAATAGCTGCTTATCCATTGTGACAGGTGTTCTCGCATGCATGACGCGTCGTTGCAAGGACCGTTCGGAAGGTTGTCGATGTTTTCGTAAACCGCCCTGCAACAGGGATGCCGGTTGGACACGCTCGTTTATGATTGCTTTCGATCGTATAGGTGGTACGCTCCACCGCCATGCCCCGCGTCGCCAAGGCCGAAGTCGACCGCCGACGGGAGAAACTCGCCGAGCTTCTTCAGCGCGAACGGTACCTCCGCGTGGCCGACGTGGCCGAGCGGCTGGGCGTGTCCGAGGTGACCGCCCGGCGCGACCTCTCGGCCCTCAACGATCAGCAGCGCATCCAACGCACCCACGGCGGCGCGGTCTCGCCCGACGCCCTCGAATACGAACGCACCTTCGCGAGCTTCGGCAAACGTCGCACCCGCGCGACCGCCGCCAAGACCGCGATCGCCACCGCCGCCGCCACCTTGATCGAACCCGGCATGACAGTGTTCCTCGACGCGGGAACGACCTGCTTCCGCGTCGCGGAAGAGCTGCGCCGGACGCCCCCGGTGGACGTGACCGTCGTCACTCAATCGCTGGCCGTCGCCACGCACCTCGCGGCGGCGGAGGAGGCGTCGGTCGTGCTGCTGGGCGGTCGGCTGCTGCCCCGGCAAAAGGTCGTGCTCGGCCCCCAGACCCTGGCGGCCACCAGACAGTGGACCTTCGACCTTGCCCTGCTCGGTGCCGAGGCGTTCAACGACGCGGGCATCTTCAACAGTCAGCAAGACGTCGCCGACCTGCAACGGGAGGTGATGGCCCGTGCGGGTTCGCACGCCTTTCTCCTCGACGCCACGAAGCTCGGCCATTCCAGCTCCGCGCTCGTCACGTCCTGGACCGACATCGACACGCTTGTCACCAATGCGACCGCCGACGCTCTCGCCGCCCTGCCGATCGAACGACACCAACTGCAACTCGTTTCATGATTCATCCGCGGAGGAGATTCGATTGAGTAAGCACCACTACATCGCCGTCGACCTCGGGGCCGAGAGCGGCCGGGTCATGCTTGGCACACTCGAGAACGGTAAGCTCACGCTCGACGAACAACACCGCTTCGCCAACGAGCCGGTCGAGCTCGCCGGGCACCGGCGCTGGAACATCCTGCAGCTTTGGAAGGACATCATCACCGGCATCGGCAAAGCCACCTACGCCGCCGACGGGCCGACGAACGTTCGCAGTATCTCGTGCGACTCGTGGGCGGTCGACTACGTCCTCGTCGGCAAATCGAGCCCGATGCTGAGCCCACCGGTCCAGTATCGCGATAGCCGAACCGACGCGACGTTCAAGCGGGCCTTGCGCGACATCGGGACGAAGACGATTTTCGACGCGTCGGGGATCCAGTTCCTGCCGTTCAACACGCTGTATCAGTTGATGAGCGAGCCGACGGAGCTCATCGAGTCGGCGGAGACGTTCGTACTGATCGCCGACTGGGTGAATTGGCAACTTGCCGGGGGCGCTCCGAAGGTCGAGCTTTCCAACGCTTCGACGACGCAGATTTGGGACGTGCGCAAGCGCGCCTGGTCCAACGAGGTGGTCGAGCAGGCGGGACTACCGAAGCACGTCTTCCCCGAAGTCGTCGAGCCGGGTTCTGTTCTTGGCAAACACGACGGCATCAAGATCATCGCTTCATGCTCCCACGACACCGGCTGCGCAGTCGCCGCCGCGCCGGGCGACGGGGCGAACTGGGCCTACCTTTCCAGCGGCACCTGGTCACTCATCGGCGTCGAACTCGACAAGCCGGTGGTGACGGATCAATGCCGCGAACTGAACTTCACCAACGAACAGGGCTATCGCGGCACCACCCGCTTGCTCAAGAACATCTCCGGGCTCTACATCCTGCAACAGTGTCGCGGCGCGTGGACCGAGTCGGACCCGTCGGATCAGACTTATGAGTACGCCGAGCTCGCCCAACTCGGCACCGCCGCCAAGCCCCTTGTATCGCTCATCCGGCCGGAGCATCCGGATTTCGCCAAGCCCGGCCGCATGCCCGAGAAGATCGCCGACTACTGCCGACGCACCGATCAGCCTGTGCCCGACTCGGTCGGCGCTTACGTCCGCTGCATCTACGAATCGCTCGCCCTGCTGTATCGAAAGGCGCTCGGCGACCTGCGCGAACTGGCCGGCCGTGAGATCGAGACGCTCCACATCGTCGGCGGCGGCACGCAGGCGACGCTGCTCAACCAACTCGCCGCCGATGCCTGCGGCATCCCCGTCGTCACCGGCCCGGTCGAAGCGACCGCGCTGGGCAACATGCTCATCCAGGCCGCCACGCTCGGCGACATCGACCCCGACGACATCCGTCCGATCGTCCGAACGAGCATCAAGCTTCAGACTTACGAACCGAACAACACGGATGCGATGAACGCCGCGTATGAACAGTTCGCCAAGCTCCCCACCGAGTAACCAAACGCACTTCCAACCTCCCCACCATGCCCGATTACAAACACGTCAACGACCTCTGGGACGACGCCGTCGCCGACAAGCTCGACGCGGTCGATCGCCTCGTCTACCGCTCCAACTGCCTCGGCTCCGACCAACGCATCACCAATACCGGCGGCGGTAACACCTCGGCCAAACTCGTCGAGAAAGACCCGCTCACCGGCACCGACAAGAACGTCCTCTGGGTCAAAGGCTCCGGCGGCGACCTCCGCACGAGCAAGCGGCCGAACTTCGCGTCGCTCTACCTCGATGGCCTGTACGACATCAAGAAAGTGTACGAATCCCGCTCGCCCAACGGTCCGAAGACGCAGGCCGAGGACGACATGGTCGGCATGTACCCGCACGTCACGTTCAACCTGAACCCGCGTGCCTCATCCATCGACACGCCGTTGCACGGGTTCATCCCGGCCAAGCACGTCGACCACATGCACCCCAACGCCGTGATCGCGATCGCGGCGTGCAAGGATCAGGTCGCGCTGGCTGAGAAGATCTGGGGCGGCAAGGTCGGCTATGTCGGCTGGCAACGCCCGGGCTTTGACCTCGGCTTGAAGATGGCCGCCGAGTGCGAGAAGAACCCCGACTTCGTCGGCCTTTTGATGGGCCAGCACGGCATTATCAACTGGCACGAGGACGACAAGGCTTGCTACCACCTCACGCTCGACCTCATCGAGAAAGCCGCCCAATATCTCGCCGACCACGACGAGGGCGACCAGACCTTCGGCGGCCAGAAGTACCAGACACTCGACGACGAGAAACGCATGGACGTTCTCGCCGACATCCTCCCGTGGCTCCGCGGACAGGTAAGCCAACAGAAGCGCTTCATCGGCACCGTCGAGCACCGCGACTCGGTGCTGCAGTTTGTCAACTCCCACGACGCACAACGCCTCGCCGAGATCGGCACGTCCTGCCCCGATCACTTCCTCCGCACCAAGATCAAGCCACTGTATGTTGACTGGGATCCGACCAGCGGCACCGACAAGCTCCGCGAACTCCTCACCGCCGGCCTCGAACAGTACCGCAAGGACTACGCCGACTACTACAACGCGTGCAAGCACCCCGACAGCCCGTCGATGCGCGACCCCAACCCGACGGTCATCCTCATCCCCGGCGTCGGCATGATCGCGTGGGGCAAGAACAAATCCGAGTCACGCGTCACTGCCGAGTTCTATTGCTGTGCGGTCGAGGTGATGAAGGGCGCCGAAGCGGTGAGCGAGTACCAGGGCCTACCGCGTCAGGAGGCGTTCGACATCGAATACTGGTCGCTCGAGGAAGCCAAACTCCAACGCATGCCCGCCGAGGCCGAGCTTGCCCGAAAGGTCTGCGTCGTCATCGGCGGCGGTTCCGGCATCGGCAAAGAGACCTGCCACCGCCTGATCAAGGAAGGTGCCGAAATCGTTGCGGTCGACCTCAAGGAAGAAGCCGCGCAAGCCACTGCCGAGGAGATCGAGAAGATCGTCGGCAAGGGCATCGGCGTCGCCGGCACCGGCATCAGCGGCTGCGGCGACATCGTCGGCCTCGGCGCCGACATCACCGACCCGAAGTCCCTGTGCGCGATGCTCGACCAGGCCCTGCTCGCCTACGGCGGCGTCGATGACATCATCGTCACCGCCGGCTACTTCGCCACACCCGACAACGCTGGCTACAACACGCCCGACCAATGGGACGCGTCCTTCAAGATCAACGTCACCGGCCTGTACAACTGCGCCGAGGCCGGCCGGAAGATCATCGACGCCCAGGGCCTCGGCGGTAACGTCGTGCTCACCACCTCCGTCAACGCCGTCGTACCCAAGAAAGGCAGCTTCCCCTACGACACGTCCAAAGCCGCGGCCAACCACCTCGTCCGTGAACTCGCCGTCGCCTACGCCCCGCACATCCGCGTCAACGGCGTCGCCCCTGCCACTGTCGTTGCCGGCTCCTCCATGTTCCCCCGCGATCGCGTCATCGCATCGCTGAGCAAGTACGAGATCCCCTTCGACGATAGCTGGGACGACGACAAGCTCCGCGACACGCTCGCGGACTTCTACGCCAAGCGCACGCTGACACATAAGCCGATCCGACCGATCGACCAGGCCGAGGCGATCTTCCTGCTCGTCACCGATCGCCTGAGCCGAACCACCGGCCAGGTCATCAGCGTCGACGGCGGTTTGCACGAAGCGTTCTTGCGCTAACGCCGCCCCTCCACAACGCCGCCCGCGTAGTCGCACATCGCAGGCGGCGTTGGCATGCGCTAACCCGATCGGCCTAACGACGCATCGAACAAATCCCCGCACGATTTCGACCCAATGCCAGAGGCTCGACTTCGCGATACCGGGCATCCTCTCCGCAAGTCAAAACTCCGTCCCTGACCGCTTGCCAAGGAGACCCGATGCTCGCACTTCGTCAACCCGTGATTCGATCCCGCACCACCTTCACGCTCGCCGCCATCGCCGCGACGATTCTGCCGTTGCCCGCCGTACCCGCGCTTCTCGCCTATGGCGACGCGACCACCCAGCCAGCCACGCAGCCCGCCGACCAACAGGCGACCAGCGAGCGGGTCAACACCGACAAGACCGGCCTCGCGCTCAACGGCTACGACCCGGTCTCGTACTTCGTCGACGACGCCCCGAAGAAGGGCGACTTCCAGATCGCCGCCAAGCACGACGGGGCCGTCTACTGGTTTACGTCCGAAGCCAACAAGCGCAAGTTCGAGAGCAACCCGGAGAAGTACCTGCCGGAGTTCGGCGGCTACTGCGCGTTCGGCGTCTCGCTCGGCCGCAAATTCAACGGCGACCCCAACGCCTACCTGATCCACGAGGGCAAGCTCTACCTGAACATCAGCCCCGCGATTCAAGAGAAGTTCGTATCCGACATCGCCGGCTACCTCACCGCCGCCGAAGCCAAGTGGACGAGCATCCGCGACAGACCCGCCGGCGAACTCGGGTGATCCCGCCAAACCCCGAGAGCCAAAATCCGATTCCCTACCCCTTCCTGCCCGTAGGCCCGCTCGTCCGTCGAGCGGGCCTACATTTGGAATGGTCAGGAAGCACCCCCGGAGGCACCGACATGGCCTACCTCCTCAGACGATTCCTCCCGCCAAAGCTCGCCGGGGCCGACGCGTTTCGGTCGGCCATTGGCATGCTCGGCATGCTCCGCGATGTCCACGACATCCAAAACATCTACCACATCGAAAACGGCCTGCTCGATGCCAGGGTCACCTGCGGGATGCTCTCGCACCTGCACAGTCAGCCGACGGTCGCGGCGATCCTCGCCGACCGGTACGTCCGCGGCACCCCGCCCGAAGTTGACATGCTGCGCACGCTCCCGGAAGGATCGGTCGGTCGCGAACTCGCACGGCACATCGACGACTACGGGTTCGACGCCGACTACTACCAGCAACTGCCCGAGGACGACAACCACAACCCCGAAATCGTGACCGCGCTCAACCGGCTGCGCGAAACCCACGACGTCTGGCACGTCGTGCTGGGCTTCCACCCCACGCCCGTCGGCGAGGTCGGGGTCAAGGCGTTCGAGTTCGCCCAGACACGCCGTCCGATGGCGGCGGTGATCCTCGCCGGGGCGCTGCTGCGTTACGCGGTCGCCGGGGAACAGTTCGACGAAGTGCTCGGTGCCATCGTCGCCGGCTATCACATGGGCAAGAAGGCCCAGCCCGTCCTCGGCGAACGTTGGGAGCAGAACTGGGCAGAGCCGGTCGAAGCGATCCGCGCCCGGCTCGACATCGAGCTACCCGACCCGCGGAGCCTCGGTGCCGAAGACCCGATGGGCGTCAAGCCGAGCCACCGCGCCGGTTGATGTCATTCGCCACGCAGCGCACTCGGAGGCTGGCCCGTCGTCTGACGGATGAGCTTGTTGAACGCGTGGGGGTCGGGCACGCCGACCGCCGCCGCCACGGCCTTGATCGGTAGCGACGTGCTCCGCAAAAGCCCGGTCGCGACCTCGCTGCGCCGTTGACGGATGTAACCCGCGATCGTCTTCCCGGTCCGCTCCTTGAACAGCCGCAGCAGGTGGTTGTGCGAGTAGCCCAAGTCGAGTTGCGCAAGCAACCGCGCCACCGGCAAGGGATCGGACAGCCGCTGCTCGATCGTCGAGCGCAGCCGATCCACCGCGTCACCCTGCACCGGCCCGACATCGGTCAGTTGCCAAAGTACATCCCAGAGCCGAACCACCGACCGCGCCGGCGTGTTCGGCCACCAGCCGATCGCGGCACGGACACCGACATCGAGTTGTGCGAACGCGGCCGGCTTGGATG
Source organism: Planctomycetota bacterium (assembly GCA_039182125.1). Lineage (NCBI taxonomy): Bacteria > Pseudomonadati > Planctomycetota > Planctomycetota bacterium. Next base: position 1,344 of record JBCDCH010000078.1, on the reverse strand, counting down.
CGACCGGTACGACCGGGTCGATCGACCTCGACCGTGACAGGCGCACATGCGCGTACGCGTGCTCACTCCGGCCGGCATACTCGAACACCATCGCGGTCCCCGGCGGCACGATCGTGACCACGCCCGGCTCGATCCGCACACGCTCACCATCGAGCGTGAGCCACGCTCGGTACTGATACAGGTGCAGGTGCCACAAGTCCCTCGACCGATATCGCTCGACCGGCACCCCGCCGTGAACCCCCACCCCGAGGTTGACGACTTCCGGACACCGGTGCAGTGGCAAGCGGACGGGGAACATGATGATTTTGTACCAACGATGGTGAGTGCGGTCCATTGTCGCACATCGCCGGCGCGGCTACTTTCTGGCCATGCTCACCGAAGAACAAGCTCGCGCGATTCCCGATGTCGTTGGTGCCTCCCGCGGAGGTTGCCTCACCGACGAACAGGTCGAGTTCTACGACCGCGAAGGTTATCTAGTGCTCGAAAACTATCTCGACGAAGCGGACCTCGCCGGCGTGAAGACGGCGATGACGCAGAAGGTCGACATGATCGCCGACGAGCTCAAGGCCAATGGCTTGATCGACGACGTGCTCACCGACGCGCCGTTCGAGAGGCGGCTCGCGCTCTTGTTCGAAGGGAAAACCGACCAAGACTTTCTCAAGTACGGCCGGAGCTGGCGTGACCGATTGCCGGGGTACTTCGAGCTGATGAGCAACCCGAAGATCCTTGACGCGGTCGAAAGCCTGATCGGTGGCGAACTGTTTGCCAACCCGGTGTACAACGTCCGCCCGAAAGTCCCCGGCGTTGCGGCGGGTGCGGTGCCCTGGCACCAGGACCGCTCGTACTGGCCCGACGCCAACAGCAATCCGGTCATTACCGCGTGGATTCCGATCGTCGACTCGACGCCGGCAAACGGCTGTCTCCACGTCTGGCCGCGGACTCACCGCACGCGGATGTTCGATCACGAAGCCGAGGGTTACTCCGGTACCGCATACACGACCATCCCCGAGCGGCAAATGAAGACGCTCAAGCGTGAAGCCATCGCCCTGCCGGTCCCGGCCGGCAGCGTGATCCTCTTCAACGACCGCAACGTGCACATGAGTACGCCGAACACGTCGGACCACGTCCGGTGGTCGGTCGACTTGCGTTACCAGCCGACCGATCAGGATCCGATGCCCCAACACGGTGCCGGCTTCCTCGCACGCAGCCACGAACACCCCGAAGCCGTCGCGACGCTCGAAGACTGGCTCGCCGAACGGCCCGAGCACGCGGCGTAAGCTGCCGCATGTCGCACACGCTGCCGATCACCGTGGTGGACGCTTTCGCCGACGGCCCCTTCACGGG